>JADFZF010000060.1 GCA_015232645.1 Magnetococcales bacterium
CGGTCCAGGACTTCCGATCCACTCGGCTTCCTTGCCATCTGCGCATCTTCGAATCATTGATGGATGATGCGACAATTATTGCATGTTTGATATGGAAATGGAATTAGCGGCACCGAAAGGGATACATGTGTCACAAAAAAATCGCGGATACAATAAGTCTCTGGACTTGTCCAAGCTATTTTGGGATAATTCATAAAGATTAAGTATTATTATATTGTAAAAGTAAGTATAAAGCTAGTGTAAATGGAATTTATGACTGATTTATATTTGTTAATTTTGTATTAATTCACCATGGACGTACTGCCAGCAAAGGAGAAAATCAGATGGTTCCGGACACAGTTACTGGTGCGCTAATATTGAGTCTCATCGATTTTATATTAAGCTTTTTTATGATTGCCGGGATTGGGATCGTCTTATCATGGTTTCCGATGATGAACCGTTACTTCAAGGTCGACGAAGCTCGACTGCGGAAAGGACACCACTGAGGGCAGGCCAGAGTAGCAGGAAGGAACGGGACAACAATGTCAGAAGAGATGAACGACGGTTGTACAAGCCGAAGCTGGCGTGCGACCGGCGCCTTGAGAAATGTATTCATAATCATATAACCTAGGTGATGATATGATGGCTGATATGAGTTTAATGGACATGACCACCACATTTTTTCTGGCCATGTACAAGCAGACTGGATTTGAAAGTTTATGGTGGGGAAACGTTGTAATGATTGGGGTAGGATGCACACTGATCTATCTGGGGGTGGCTAAACATTTTGAACCGTTGCTTCTTGTATCCATAGGGTTTGCCTGCATCATCGCCAATGTTCCAGGGTCAGACCTAGTTTCTGAAAACGGGTTATTCACTCTGGCCCATCGAGGGTTGGAATTGCTGATCGTGCCCCCATTGATCTTCTTCGGCGTCGGCGCCATGACCGACTTCGGTCCAATGATCGCCAATCCAAAGCTTGTCATACTGGGAGCCGCTGCACATTTGGGAATATTTGTCTCCCTCATTATAGCCAAAATGATCGGTTTTACCATTCAGGAAGCAGGTGCCATAGGTATCATCGGTGGTGCCGACGGCCCCATGGCCATCTTCGTTACCATGAAGCTGGCCCCCCACCTATTGCCGCAAATTTCCGTGGCCGCCTATTCCTATATGGCTTTGATGCCGTTGATTCAGCCACCGGTGATGAAATTGTTGACAACCAAGGAAGAACGCCGGATCCGAATGGAAACCATGCGTCCCGTCAGCAGGTTGGAAAAAATGGTGTTTCCAGTCGTAATCGGTATCATCGTCAATCTGTTCTTTCCCCCGGTGGCACCTCTCATAACCATGTTGATGCTTGGGAATTTGTTCAAGGAAGTCCTTATCGTCGATCGTCTGGCCAAATCGGCTGCCAATGAAATCATGAATATCATCATTATCGTTTTGACTTTGGCCATTGGATCAACGATGAATGCCGATTCATTTTTGACCGTGAAAACCCTTGAAATCATTTTTCTGGGCTTGGTGGCTTTCATGGTTGGTACGGGCTCCGGTGTCGTCGGTGCCAAGGTAATGAATCTGTTTCTCAAGACCAAAATCAATCCTCTCCTTGGGTCGGCAGGTATTGCTTCGGTCCCTATTGCCGCCAAGGTGACCCACTCCGTGGCCATCAAGGAAGACCCGGAAAATTACTTGATTTATCACGCCATGGGTCCCAATTTGGCGGGTGTTTTCGGTACGGCCATTTCTGGAGGAATCATGTTGGCCCTGCTTGGGGTTCGTTAGATTTTGGATGGGCCGAGGAGGGGAGGGGGGGAAGGTATGACCGCCCCCCCCTGTTATTTTGGTATGACCTGGAAGGTCACCCCGGTCCGGGAAAATAAGGCGGGTCTGGGAACGGACGAGGTCCAGTCTCCGTAGGGATTGGGGAGAAGGCCCAGGGTTTTGATGGGGCTATATCGGAATTTCGACAACGATATCGTGGCATTTGATGCAACGACCCGAAGGGGGATGATGGCGAGTGGAATCGGGTAGAATAGGGGGACCGACCTTTTTAAAGGTGGAGGCCTTTTCCCATGCTTTGCCGACGGGGGTGATCGGCTGACTGCCGGGAGGGGCGCCGCCGATGATCAAGTGACACTTGGTGCAGGGACCCCAGTAGGAATGAGGAATTTTGGCGGTCCGAGGGATCTGAGGAATCATCTTGACTACGATTTTGCGGGTTTTTTGTGGCGCGACGATATCCATGACCGGTTTGTTCATGGGAGGTTCGGTGGGGGCGGGCATGGAGCCGAAGATTTCTCCTTTGAGTTGCCGCGAAGCCTTGTCCATGGGCATCCAGTTTCGTAGCAGATGATTGAACCACGACCCGTAGCGTTCCTTGGCCACCCACCCTGCGGTCACGAGTAGCAATATCACCATGGTCCCCGCGATCAGACCGCCGGCTGGAAAACTTTTTTTACGCCGTTTCATCGTTAACGCAGCTTATTGGACCAAAGGGCAAACCCTTCATCGTTTCGAAGATGGCAGACACGGCCATTGACCTGAATTTTTTTGGCATAGACCAGCGCATCCTTGTTTTTGCGATCAAAACGGAATCCCATGCCCGTTATGGTGACATCGTGGGATAATTGACAGTTGATCAAGCGCAAATACCAGTTGGGGGCCACGGAGACTTGTAGCTCACCGCCAGCGGGATCGTGGATCCAGACATGGATTTGCCCATCGTTTTGCACTACTTCGGTAATTTGCTGCACCTTGCCGTAAAACTGAATCCTGGGGGCTTGTTCGAAGTTGAGTGCCCCTCCAGGCTGAGTGGTGGGTTGATCGGTGGCGAGTTGTTTTCCTGCGATGGGAATGGCGTGGGGTTGGGCCCCGGCCCATAGGCTTTGTTGGTTGAAAGTGCCACCGTTCATGGCAGCAGGTACGCCCGCCGGGCTACCCACCGTCGGAGTCGCGGGAGCCGAGCCATCGCGATGACCCGGCATCCAGATCGTTTCGGGCATGATCGCCGCGGCGATGATGACGAACATCACCCCGGCAGCCAGCAGTCCCAGCCCTTCTTCCATTTTCATGGATTTCCTCCTCCATGATCTGCCACGAACCGTTGTCATACGATTTCCACCGGCGTCAAAAATACGTATACCCTGCCGATATATCCTACAGAAGAGACGATCCTGTCATTCAAGGCTTTGGTAATGACGTCCCCTTCGTAGACATACATGGAGCCGTCCACCTCGACGCTGATTTCCACATGAACTTCATCGCCGACCGTTCGCGCCCGCATGTACGAAATCCCAAGGATACCGCCAGTGGTGCGCACGACGTTGTAGATTTGCCGCAATTCTTCTGCTTCCAAGGACGTATCCATCAAGCCGTTGACGGCATCCCGGATCAGTTCGATTCCGATGTGAACGATGACCAGTGCCACCCCCGCAGCCGCCAACGGATCGGCCACAGGATAGCCAAATATCGCCAATCCTATGCCAAACATCACCGCAATGGACGATATGGCGTCAGAACGGTTATCCCAGGCATTGGCGATGATGGCAGGGCTGTTATTTTCACGTCCGACACAGCTTTGATACCGATACATGATCTCATTGGCCAACACCGATACCCCAGCCCCCATCAAGGCCATGGGATCAGGGGCGCCATACTGGCCATGGATCACCGACCAGACCGCACCTACGATGATGTAAACCGCCCCGATCAGCAGGATGATCCCCACGATCGCGGAGGAAATATACTCAATTTTTCCATGACCATAGGCATGATCTTCATCAGCGGGCTTTCCGGAAAACCGGACGCTGAACATGGTCACCATGGAGGCAATCGCATCTGCGGAAGAGTGCAGAGCATCCGCCATCAAGGCGGCGCAACCGGTCAGAACAGACAGCATTCCCTTGAAGAACACCATGAACAAGTTCATGGAAAAGGCATACCATATCACCTGGTTACGGCATTCGGGGCAGTGCGGAAATTTCATTTTGATTTGCCTTTATTGTCCACCGCTTTGGCGGCGTCCTCCTGAGCTGAAGTACCGGACAGAGCCGCCGGATCGTTGTGGCGTATTCTGTTCTCCTCGGGTGCCAAGGGCAGCAACCGATGGAAAATGGCCGCATTGGAGCCCGATGCCACCGTCTTGTCGCTTGGAGACAGGCTGTCGGCGATGAAATAGTCATATCTTTTGAAACCGGTAATGTTGGCCAGGATGTACCATGGAAAGGAGGTGATCAGGGTATTGTACACCCGAACTTCATCATTATAGGTATCCCTCCGGGTGATGATGCGGTCTTCGAGTTCCACGAGCTTATCCATCAGCTGTTGGTAGGTGGTCGATGATTTGACCTCGGGGTACTGTTCCACCACAGCCATCAACTTGGCCAACGAGGGGCTCTCTTCCAATCGGGCAATTGTCGCAGCCAGTCCCGATTCCCTGGGCTTTGTCTCACCGGTCGGAGTATCGACCGACTTGGGTCCACCCTCGCCCCCTCCAGGTCGTTCACCCGTTGCACCGCCCTCCTTTTTTCCCTGCTGCTGCCGCCCCGCCATGGCCGCCCGGACATCGGCCACATGCCGAAATACCTCTTGTTCCAGGGCCGCCTGGTTGAGGGTCAGATTGATCAGATTGGTAAACAAATTGGTCCGCCGCTGCAAGGCATCCTGAATGTGTCCCCGGGCTGAAAGTATACGTTCTTCCATGGTAATGAAGATATTGAAATTATAAAGAGTCGTGATTCCAAAGATGATGATCGATGCGAAAGACAAGAAGATGATCAACCCTTTGCTTTTGATCTGCGGCAAGCGGAGCCGGGTTTTGTCAAACTCATCCTTGTGTAGTTGGCGCAACAGCCGTTTCATCCGGCGCATTCGTTCCGAATGGCTCGTTTCCGGCCCCAATCCATCCAAACGTTCAAAATGGTCTTCCGGGTTGTCGGCCACGATCGGTCATCTTTGCTTAAAGGTTTTCATGGGAAAGGCCATACCATGTCGTTTTTTGTTTTTTCTCCCACATTTTATAGACAACTGTTTCAGTCGGACGAACGATCATTTTCAAACTGCCTCCGTTCCCCCCCCCCCCAAGACCCATCCGCAACAGGTTCAATAGCGGAGAGCGAACGGTTACGCCTCAACCAACTCGTCCCGACACACGGTGTCGCTGTTATCGGTCGCAATGGTCTTTAGTAGCTGGATGGCCTCCTGGTTTCTGCCCGCAGCTTGCAAGGCCCACCCCAACGCTCGGCGATATTCCAGTCGCTCTGGTTTCAGCGCCACCGCTTCCTCGTAAGCCAGAACCGCCTCTTCATGCCGTCCTTGAAGGTTCAATATCTCCCCCAATTGGAATTGTAACCCTGAGGCATCCATTGTTCCACAGGCTGAGGTCACTTCTGTTTGTTGTTGCAGGCGGCGGCGGATCCATTCTTCCGCCTGGTCGTGGCGTTTCAGGCCAATATAAGCCACGATCACATCACCGTCCAGCCATGCTCCACCCTGATCATCCTGTTCCCTGGCCCGCTGTAAATATTCCAAAGCCTGCTCCAAATCTTCCAGTTTCAAATGACACCGTCCCAGGCCGGCCAAGGCGGCCACGTTGTTGGCCTCTTTTTCCAAGGATTTTCCATAACAATTCATCGCCTCGCGCATCATCCCCCGGCGAAAATAGTGCTGACCGCGTTTGTTGTAATATTGCACCCACGTTTTGGTCCCCGGGGAGGTCCATTGCAGGTAGCGGTGGATGACCGCCTCGGACAGGTGACTCAGCCAACGAACAGCCGTATGCATGGCAAAATGCCATTCATCGGACGTTCGGCTTCGTACCATGGGGGATGAGGCGCGCCATCCGCGGGGCATGACGGCGGGAGCACGATGGTCGCCTCGAGTTGACGATTCTTCAATATGAAACCTTTCCGGCAACGGCGTCGTCTTGAGAATTTCTTCTTTTTTTGGTAGGGCTTTAGGGCTATCCTTGAACGCAAGACGTTCGCGAAATCGCCATGTTTCTCGAGGTAGCAATCTCTTCTTGCCGTAAGGCGATTCGCCGAACGCAACAACCGGGTCTTCACTCAGCGTCAGATCGGCCATTAATTCCGCCAATTCCAATTCCTTCTGGCGTCGGCGAGGCAGGGCTGCCGCGGATGATTTTTCATTGGATAACGCCTCTGAAGTGACGGCTGCAGCCCCATTCTGCATTGGCTCACTGCTATCTTCCCATTCCGGACAAGCTTTGACGTTCTCTGGAGGCCTGTCGACTTCAGCCATCCTCTGAGATTCTTCACCCGATTCACTTGCCGACGCTTCCTCCCCGGCCTCGTTCACTGTGGCGCAATCCAATCCCTCCTCGGCCTCATCCACCAACGGCCCATTGTCCCAATCAGAGGCTCGTAGCTCCTGCAACGGCACAGTGAATCTTGCCCTACCCTCATGACCCATTCGCTCCGTTTCCGTACCACCTCCGGTGGTACCGTTCGGCAGGGATACTGCTTCTTCGCCAAGATTCAACTCCACACTTTCGCCTCCGGCCTCCCCCCGCTCCGGCAACAATTCCTCGATTTCTGTTTTATTGATTGAATCTTCCGTCACCTGGACCGTCATCGTGGCTTCTGGAGCGGTTTCCCTGGATTTTGTCGATAACTCCAAACCCATACCTCCTGGGCCGACGGCATCGGGTAACAACCTCGGACCCTGAACTGTTCCTTCCCTCCCTTCCTCGACCGTCCGGCGCCGCTGCCGAAAATCGTGCAGCAGTTGACCCATGCGGATTTTTTGTACTCTGTCAGGGAGGGCAGTATCCCAATGCATGAGCAATGGCTCACCCGGGAGTTCTTGCATCTCCCGGGCATGATCCCTTTCCCAGGCCTCGGCGGCCATTTGCTTCCCTGGAAGGGGGGGCGATGCCGTCTTTTGTACCTGCTCAGCCACCGGGCTGATGCCCCATTCCTCCCAGGGAGTGTTGCCTTTTCCTTTCCCAACCCGAACTGCATGGCCCGAATTTTCCGTCCGCGGCAGCCAATCTCCCTGGTCAGCGGCCAGGGGCATGCCTGTCCCGGCTCGGGGCGGTCCTTCGGCCTTGCCTCGCTCCGAAATCGATGGTTCTGCCGTTGTGACTGGTTGCCAACCATCCCGGCGCGACTTTTCAAAATTGGCCAGCAAACGGTTGATCGTCATCGAGTTCAACGGTGTCGCCCTGGCTGCCAGCCCCAGGTTGGCCGAAGCAAAATTCCGACTGGTTTCGAGACCTTCCATCCTCTCTGTGGCCACGCCTCTTCTGGCCGGTGCTGAAATCGTTTCCTTAACAGACCGCTCCTGCAGCAGGGGATGGTCCCGTTGGAGCCTCCCTTCCCGTTCGGGAGACCCTACGAAAAGTTCGACAATATCTGTTCTCTGATTAATAGTGACCTGGGTATTTCGACCGCCAGGGTCCCCATCGGGTTCAGTGGTTATTGTTTTGACCAAAGGTAGGGTGGCGGCTCGGTCCCGCGGTTCTCTGGTTGGCGAATCTCCCATTCCACGCGCCCGTTTTTGCGCCATGACCTGAAACAGCTCCATGGGCGTCGGTGCCGAAAGAATATCTCTCTGCCTGGGGGGCAAACCTGGTTTCAGGGTGTCATCATCGCTGACATGCTCCTGGCTACCGACGCCACTGTCATCAGCGCCCTCCGCCGGATCCACATACCTCCTCTTCCGGACCCAAAGCGGGCCCGCTTCCAGGTCTTCCATGGGCAATTCGGATACGGGCAGCGATCGCGGTTCCGATTCAACGACCAATGGCTCGGTCGCCTCATCCACCCCGATCAACGTCGGAAACCGGGATTCCCTTGGGGGGATGAACAGGGTTGCGGCGGGAAGGGCTTCTGTCGGCTCCTCAGACCCCACATCAGTGACTCTGTTCGGTTCCCAGGGCGCATCATGCTCCTTTTCTTCCAGCCTGACGGGTCCATCCTCGGCAGCGGTCTCCAACGGTTCCGGGTCAGGTTCTGGGTCGGCACTCGGCCCGTCATCCTGCAAAAACGCTTTGTAGGTCCAATTCTCGCCCTTTGCATCTTCCTTGTCCGCGTCCGCCCCGGACGGGGTCAGCGTGGTTTCCATGGCCATGAGCGCTTCGCGTTTCATCATGGCCCCACGGATCATGCTATCCATCCGACTCATTCGGGCAGCCCAAAGCGTTTCTTCCGCCTCCGAAGAATACACCGGGTCATTGGCATCAAGAATGTCGGACACGCTACCTTATGGAACTGTATAATACGATGGTCGAAAGGGAGGCATCACGGCATTCTCGGAGGATGGGACAGGAGTTGATTCTGGTTCGTGGGATTCGGATCAGGCCGCAAATCCGCCCCATTGCCTCGCCATGATTTTTCATGGCTTCCTGCAAAGTTATCTTATCGGCGTATTTTAGAATCAAATGCATCGACAGAAGTTCACCCCTGGTGGTTTGTTGCCATCCTGCCCCATGCCATGATAAGTCATCAGTGACTTCAACAGGCTAAAATGGTGGACGCCCATCCTCAAGACGTGCGGCCATTTTAAACTGCGCCACCGATTCTTCATGTCGGCCCAACTGTTCCAGAGTGAACCCCAAGGAGCGGTAAACCTTGGGTTCATCCGGACGAATCGCTATGGTTTTTTTGAAGAATTCCACAGAATTTTCGTATTTTTCCAAACTGTCCAACGCCAGCGCCATCCGGTAATTGAGGTGGAAATTGTGTGGATCCTCGGCCAGAGCCTTCTCCAATACCAACACCGCTTTTGCATACTCCTTGGTTTGCAAGAAGGCCATTCCCAGAATGGAGCGCACCCGGGTCCCTCCACGATCCAGGGCATCGGCCCGTTCCAGCAGCTCGATGCCATCCTGGGTCCGTTCCATCTTCAGATAACAAAATCCAAGGTGAAACAGCGTGTCATCGTCCGAGGGCCACTCGTCTAGAACCTTTTCCAACATGGCCGCTGCCAGGTCATAACGTCCGCGGCGGGTATATTCTATCCCCCGTTCCCGGTAATAGCGCACGCGGAACTCTGGATCGACCGAAAAAAAATGATTGAAACTTTCCGTGGCGGCCAAAAAGGCCCGTTTGATCACATGCGCGGTGGCATGGAGAAAAAAACCTGCCTCGGATAGGGGATTGGGACTCCGATTTTCACGTCTCATAGGTCATATCCTTCATCAAACGCCGTCCCTTCTTCCCAGGCATGCGCAGTGACCGCCACCTACCGGGTGATTTGTCCCGTCACGAATGAGTATCAATGGCCACTCTACGACCCATCCCGGTTATTGATGACATATCGTTATGTCGCACCCCTGGCTGCCGCCTCAGGGTATGATTTTATGGCAGGCCAGACAAGGTCCGCGGTCCATATGCGGCCGCTGTGCCCCCACCTTGATGGGAGGAGGGGGTAAAATAATGCCATCGGGGTCGGGGACCAGATGTCCCGTCACCCCAATGGCGTGACACATGGTACAAGGTCCACGATAGCGATGGGGCTTGATGTCCCCCGGCAAAATCATGGGTGCCGTCTCGGTCTGGACAAACCCGAGGTTTTCTCCTGCTACCGCCCGCAACTCGGCATTGTGCCATTGCCCTTTGCGGCTGATCGTCAGTACCACCCGGTCCAGATTCTGGGCCTTGCGGCTCTCGCGGTAGACATCTTCCAGGGTCAGCACTTGCCGGCCACCGATGGCGACCAGAATATCTCCTGCCAACAGCCCCGCTGTCGCCGATTGCAATGTGACTTCATCGATCAAAACCCCTTGCGTATTCATCGGAAGCTGCAATTTTTTCTTAAGCTCTTGGGAAAGGGGGATCATTTCCATTCCCTGCCAATGGGCCTCGGCCAATTGGGGGTTGGCCGGTATGAACTCGGGGACCCGGGCCATGGCTGCGGGAGCTTGGGGGTTGGTCGCCGGATAAGCGGATCGGTCCGGGCGCAGCATGCCGACGTTGATGGCCGTTGCCGGAATAACAGTTTCCGCTGCCGGGGGCTTGGCGTCCGTCCTACCCCCTCCGAGGTTGGAGTAATTGGGGTTGGCGAACAGGCCGTGGACCAGGATACCCAGAATGGCCAGAAGACCAACTGTCACGACCCCCTGTCCGACCTTTTTCATGACAGAATCATCCGGAAAGAGATGACGGTCATCAGCAGGGCATACATCCAACGCAATACGTTCAATGGCGCCACCGTCGTCAGCCACGCCCCGACCAGGCCACCCAAATAGGCCCCTGGAGTCAGTATGAGGGCCAGGATCATGGGGGTCGCGAAGGTAAAGGCCCCGGTTTGTACCCCGTGGGATACCGCTACCAGGGAGCCGACGATGGAAGCAAAAAACACCAGAACTGCCGAATTGGCGATGGCTCGGCGTAAAGGGGCCTGGAGAATATAGCGCTGCAACGGCACCTCAATGACTCCCCCCGTAATTCCCAAAATGCCACTGATCACCCCCATGGGCAGACCAAGCAATCCATGCGCCAGGGTGGAGTGGCCCACCAGCGACGCGGGGTAGGAACCATCGGGCTCCTTGGCACCAAGGGCGCGCTGCAAATCGCCGAGAATTCCACTCCGTATTTGTTCTTCCGATATTTCCACCAACATTTTGATCGCCAGGAACAGGGCAAAAATTCCCAACAAAATGCGGATCACCCCGGAATTGAGGACATTACCGACAAAATATCCCATGACCACCCCGACCATGGCCCAGGGGATCATGGGCTGTATGTCGGACCAGCGATAGAGGTGGCCGCGACGGTAACGCAGGGAAGCCGCCCCGTACATGAAGATATTGGTAATGTAGGCCACGGGTCGGACCAGCAGCAATCCATAGCCGAACACCGACATCAAACCGATCACTTTGATGATGCCGCCCCCCATGGTCATCATCCCACCGCATAATCCAGAAAAGAAACCTAGTAATAACAATCCAAGAAACGTCGGGATGGGAAAACCCAGAATCCTTGGGGTCGTGGCATGACTTTGACCCCCACCGGCATTAATATCCGGCATCCCTCGAAAGGAAGGCAACTGGTAACCCAGTTGCGATTCAACCATGGCCTTGGCCCGTTGCCACCAATGATCCGCCTGACGCGGTGGTCGCTCGATTCCGGCAGGGGGGTGTTGCTGGATGGTCATGGCAGCCGGAACCGCCTGCGGCGTCGTCCCGCCCCCAGGGGGTTGATTGACCATGCCTATCATGGGGAAATCGACCACGTCTTGAAAATGCGTGACGATGACGTGCGACGGAATCGAATACCCGATGAGACGATTTCCGGGAGCCTGGATCAGCAGGTTGATCCCCAACAACCGTCCCTTGCCATCCACCAGAGGCCCCCCCACCATGGCCCAATGGTTGACGGCCGAAGCGGCAAGGAGGTGGGTCAATTCCACCGTTCCGACCCGCACCGGTTCTCGGGACAACCCGCCATCGATGGTGCCCATATTGCGTAAAGTTGCCGAGCCGTCCGGGTCCCCCCAGGCTTCCACCGGAGTCCCCGGGGCGAGCAGCCTGGAATCACCTGGAATCAAATAGGGAAAGACGTCCTTGGAAACGATTTTGATCAAGGCTAGATCATGCTGTTTTACCGCTTTGACCAATCGACCCGAATATTGCCGGGGTCCCGCGGGGGTTTGCACGCGGATGAATATTTCCTTAAGCCCAGTCAGCAGGTGGTTGGCGGTGATCAAATGGCCGTCGGCGGCCACCACCACTCCCGACCCCACGGATACAAACTTTTCGCCAGCCCCCTGGTTGTTCATGATCCCGGCGACATTGACCAGAGAGGCCCGCACCATGGTGCTTACGGGGTCAAATTCTGCTGCTGCCGGCAAGGCCGACACCATCAGGGGCGATTCCGCCGCATCCATCTGCGCCAGGTCCGCCAGGGCCCGCAGTTCCTCTCTATGGTCCTTGACGAGGTGGATCCCCCAGGCAAACGTCCCTAGGACCAGCAAGATCAAGATAATCGCCGGGGCATACCAGGATTGGCGACAAAATGGGGCGACGATGACCTTTTTTTCGGAATGGGCCATGGCGATACCGGATCCAGAAATCTGAAAGTTGGCAAAGACAACAGGCTATAACACCAAAGGGGTCCGTCCCATCGCCAAGGCGATCATTCCTTGCCCTTCACCTGAGATAATCCCAGAGATTCCAGGCTTTGCTGATGCATCTGTTCATACATTCCCTGGCTTTCCTTGTGTGAACGAAACTGGACCCCCACATCACCCACATGGGGAATCGACCCGACCAGAGCGTCTTCGACCCGCATGGCCAGGGCTCGGGCCTTGGTCAGGGTCAACGCGGGATCAACGCCGATCACCATGGTAATCCACAACTCCTGACCCACCTGCCGGGTCCGGACCTCATCGACTTCCAGAACACCATTGACTTTCAGTGCCTCTCTGCGGATGGATTCGATTGTTTTTCTGGGGGCGGCGGTATCCATCAAGCCACGGAAGGAGTCCCAGAAAATTTCTCCCGACAGATAGATCAAATGGACGCTTTCGAACAACGCCACCACGGTATCCAGCCACGGCAGTCCCAGATAGTGTGATCCGACGATACCCAATGCCACCGCCAGGGAGGAATAGCCATCGGCCAGATGGTGCCTGGACAGCAGTTCCACCACTGGGGAATTGATTTCGGTGGCCACGCAGTGGGTATAGCGATGCATGAACCAGTTGACCGCCACCGACAGCACCGCCGTCCACAAGGCGATCAGATGCGGGGCATTATGTTTGCCTTCCAATAAATTTCCGGCAGAAAAGTAGAACAGGAATCCGGTGACGATCAGCAACAACAAGCTGATGACCAGGGCCAACAAAAATTCAACCTTGCCGTGGCCAAAGGGATGTTCCTGATCCAGAGGTTTTTGCGACACCTTGAGGCCGACGATGATGACCACGCTGGTCACCACATCCTTGGCCGAATACAAACCATCGGCCACCAGGGCGTGTGAACCGGAGAAGGTGCCGATGAACAGTTTGAGCACCGACAGCACCAGGTTGGCCGCCAGACCGATCCATCCAACCCCTTCGTAACATACGATGCACTTGGAATATCTCATAAATCGATCACTACCGGTCTGAACGGGTCCAAGGGTTCTGTTGCCAACGATGCCAAGTGGTCAACCCCCTGACGGTGGGGGGGATCAATAATCGACGTCTCGATCCGGTTTTCTCTGACCGGTTCGAATGATGAAATAGAAAACCGCCAGGGCAAACCCGGCGATGAAAGCCCCCGCCAAGGCCAGGATGAGGGGCATTTCCACGGCCTCGCCGAAGACGAACCTGACTTCCGTCCCATGCATGTTTTGCGAGGCAAAAATCAACAGGAATATGGCAAAAATCAGCGATATGACGAGCCTGACCACACGACCAATCCCTTGAAAATCGATTTGACGACTGTAGCGCTTCGCTCCCCCGGTTGGCAACATGCCGGACGGGTTTGTGCACGGGCTGGCCCATCCGGGGGGGGGGGGGGGAAGTGCCAATCCTGTTGCCGCCATGCGCACCACTTTGAAGCGTCGAGGCTTGTTGGATCTTGGATCTCGACAGATCCCTGGGTCCCCGGGCCACTCCCGTTTGTGAGGAGACGGAGCGGCAACCCGAATGTCATTTTATCCGGTCTGGAGGTCGAATCTACAACTTTTCCGCCAGCCGTCCGACGATTGGAAAACGCCAAGCCCGTCCCAAAAAAACCGCCACCAACCCCGCCACCGATAATACAAAACATAAGAGGCTGGAGACCTGGAAGAAAACCCTGCCAATCACCGGTACCACCAGCCCAAACACCGCCAAGACCTCCCATATCCACAAGATGACCCCCTGGCGGGCGTGAAACCGCACGAACGGGGTGACATTGCCCAACACCAGCGGCACCAGGGAGAGTATCCCCAGATAGCTCATGGCCGCCATGATTTGCGTCGCCAAAGAAATTGGTCTTTCCATGGTTGTTTTCTCCTGCCTCGCCTTAAGCACAAGCCCACCGTTACCGTGCGACCGACTATTCCCCAATCACATCCCCCACCTGGGTCCAGTAATCGGGTGGCAGCTCGGTGGCCAATTTCAACGCCCCGGCGGCGCCTGCGTAATCGGGTTCGTCCACCTTGTAGACATGGACCTCGCCGAAAGATTTCAATCCCTCCTTCAGCATCTGGTCCAACCCCCGGATGGATGAGCCTCCGCCTGCGAGAATGATGTTTTTCACCGCTTCCGCCTGGTCTTCGGGGTCGAACACACTGACCAGTTGTTCCAGGTTTTCCAGGATATCGGGGACGATGGTTTCGCAGGCAAAACGGACTTCCCGGCCAATGTCATAATTTTTGGGGCGCCCCCCCGAACGCAATTCTACCATGGCCACTTCCTGGGGCCCGGGGCCGACGTGGCTGAAGCGTTCCTTGAGTTTTTTGGCCAGCAGATTGGTCATTTGCACCTCGGGATGAGCCTCGGTGATGGCGGCGGCCAGGATTTCATCGATATAGCTTCCCGCTTTGAGCAGTGTGACCTGTTCTTCCGGCAAGGGGATGGTCCCCTTCATGGCGCAAAGATCGGTGGTCCCGGCACCGATATCGACGATAATGGCATTGGTCAGACGATTGAGCCCGTAGGCCACCATGAACGGCTCCGAAACCACCATCGACAGGTCCATCACCTCATCGGCGATTTTCAGTAACTGTCCCTTGTTGGTCACCGACGCCCGCGCCGGGACTCCAAGGATACCGCATAACCGGTCTCCGGGAGCCGGGGAGACCAGACTTATGGCATGTTTGAGGAGTTCTCGTGCCGCCTGGGTATTCTG
>JADFZF010000061.1 GCA_015232645.1 Magnetococcales bacterium
AATTGACGTTTTTCTTCAAAAATTGCACGGCACCCGTTTCCCTGGCAAGTGCTTCCCAGTTGGCTGGCAGCAAAGAAAGAATGAAATTCCAGTTTTGGTCTGTCAGTTTGATTGAGTTAGCCATAATGCGCCTATTTTGACACATATCCTGGCATTCAATAAACAGTTTAAAGAAAATTAACGCTTATGGGGCAATCCCCCAGACCCCCTTTTTTTTCAATCATTCCAAACCAGGAAGATGTGAACAAAGTCAATCCTCCTCCTTGGCCCATTTTTCCTTGATCTGGACAATCCGTGGCAGAATGGCTTCAAAACATTCCACCAGCCGCGGATCAAAATGGCGTCCAGAACCCTTTTTGATTTCCGCCAGGGAATCCTCGGAACTCCAGGGAAGCTTATAGGGTCGTTTCATGGTCAGGGCATCATAGACGTCGGCGATGGCGACGATGCGAGCCGATGCTGGGATGGCTTCGCCCACCAACCCTCGAGGATATCCGCTCCCGTCCCATTTTTCATGGTGACAGTAGGCGATATCCGCAGCCATGACAAAGACGCGGGCATCGCTTTTGCTGAGTATTTCATACCCAATCCGAGGATGTTGCTTCATGATCTCCCATTCCTCGGAGGTGAGTTTACGGGGGGCCTTGAGGATCGCATCGGGGATGCCGATCTTCCCGGTATCATGCATGGGCGCCGCCAACTCCATCGATTCCGATAAAAGGTCAGGCCATCCCGCCGCATCGGCCAGAGCACGGGAATAGGCGGCCATGCGCCAAATGTGAACCCCCGTGTCGGTATCGTTGTAATGCCCGGCCGCGCCAAGCATGTAGATGGCCTCCCGCTGACTGTCCTCCAGTTCCTGGATCCGTACCAGATTGAGGTGCGTCGCCACCCGCCGCAGGACGATGGGACCAGACACCGGTTTTTGAATATAATCCACCGCGCCCACGTCGAAACCCTGGGCTTCATCCTCCACTTCACTCATGGCGGTGACAAAAATCACCGGGATCAATTCGGTGATGGGGTTGGCCTTCAACCTTTGACATACCTCATAACCGTTCATATCCGGCATCATGATGTCCAAAAGGACCAAATCGGGCATGTGCTGCACCGCCGCCTCCAGCGCCCTCGCACCGCTGGGGGCAAAAAGGAGCTGATAATGATCCCTAAGAATCTGCCTCAGGACCTGAAGATTGTTGGGCTCGTCGTCCACCACAAGAATTTTTCTGTTCATCATGGGCTGTTCCCCATTATTCAAAGGAGGGTCTGAAGCATCAGGTTGACCAGTTGCTTGGCATGTTCGAAATCGTAGGCCTCCACAGAGCGACGGATCGGAAAAAGCTGTTGTTCATCGACGTGTTCTGCCAGCCGAACCAGGATGGGTTCCACCGGGTCGGGATTGAGTTGGTCGAGGGCCACCAATAACGCGGACAGCAACCCAGGGACATCTCCTGCAGAGGTCACCAAGCCTGTGCCAGGGGGGGGCGACGCGAGATGAAGCCCGCCGATGGCGGCCACGGCCGTTCCCATGGCCCCGTCCAAATCGCCCAGCAGCTCTTGAGCCCGTTGGAGATGGCCCTCCTTGAGCTCAATGTCAACCTCCTGAGCCAGCCCCGCCACCCTGGACAAGGCCAGGTTACCTGCCACCCCTTTCAGGGCATGGGCCATCTTGCGGGCCGGTTCCCCATCTCCGGGATGCTCCTTCAACAGCGCCATCATTGCCGTCGCATCGCCGCGTCGGGCATCGGCAAAGGAAATCAATGCCTTGACCAAGGCTCCGGGATCCTTCCAGGTTTTCAACGCCTTCCCATGGTCGACGATGCCTTCCAGGATCGAAAAATCCACCGGGTCTCGAGGGGTGATACCGATGGTCAGCCGTGTGTTGGGCCGCCCCGCCCCGGGTGGGACCAAACGTTCCATAGAATAAAACAATTGTTTGAAATCAATAGGTTTAGCCGCAACCTCGCTCATGCCTGCCTCGAAACATTTGGCATGGTCCTCACGCATGACACTGGCAGTGAGAGCAAGAATGGGAATAGGCGTTCTGCCACTAACATGTTCGATCCGACGTATTTCCCGGGTGGCTTCCAATCCATCCAATTCAGGCATCATCACATCCATCAGGATGATATCGTAATTTCCAACCTCGCGCTCTTTGACCGCCTCGCGACCATTCTTCACCCAATGGATCTGGTGGCCTTGGTGGGTCAAACGCAGAGTGGCCAGGGTGGCGTTGGTTTCCAGATCCTCCGCCAGAAGCACCTGAAACAACCGCGGAGAGATGTAATCTTCCACCACCAGGTCCTCATTTTCGTAAAGGCACACCGTGGTATCGGAAGCTTCCTGAAGGCGGGCGGTAAAATGGAAGGTGGAGCCCTGGCCAGGGACACTCTCCACCCAGATCCGACCTTGCATCATTTCCACCAGCTGCTTGGAAATCGTGGTGCCAAGCCCTGTGCCACCAAAACGCCGGGTCGTACTCTCGTCGGCCTGGGTGAAGGGGTCGAACACCTTGGCCGCATGGGCTGCCGTCATGCCAATCCCTGTGTCGGAAACGGAAAAATGCAGCATCTCCGGCTCCTCCCCCGGCGATATCCCCAGGGTGACGATCCCCTGGTCGGTAAATTTGATGGCATTACTCACCAAATTCAAGATCACCTGCCGCAGTCGAGTGGGATCTCCCATGAAGCGAAAACGCAGTTGCGGGTCATAGTCCAGGTGAAGTTGCAAATGTTTTTCCTCTGCCCGATGGGCCACGATCCGCAAGGAGTCGGCCAAAAGATTGGGCAAATGAAAACAAACATTTTCTAGGATAAACTTGCCCGATTCCAGTTTGGAGACGTCGAGAATGTCATTGATGATCCCCAGCAGCGACTTGGCGGAAGTCAAGATGATGGACAGATGTTTGCAGGTATGGGGGGGAATGGCGGTCTCCTGCATCGCCACTTCGGCAAAGCCGATGACGGCGTTCATGGGGGTACGAATTTCATGGCTCATGCGGGCGATAAAGGCCGCTTTGGCCCGGGCACCTGCCTCGGCAGCCTCCTTGGCCCGCAACAGCTCCGCCTCATTCTCCTTTTGCAAGGTGATATCGGAAATAAAACCGACAAACATGTGTTTGCCATGGCCCAGATTCGCATACCCCACCGCCAGATGAGCCGGAAAATAGCTCCCATCCTTGCGCTTGGCAGTCACCTCCCGTCCGATGCCGATAATTTTGGTCCGTCCAGTGATCAGGAAATTTTCAAGATAGTCATCGTGCCTGGAGGCGACCGATTCCTCCATCAGCAGGGAAACGTTTTTTCCGATCACCTCCACGGAACGCCATCCAAACAGAGCCTCGGCCGACGGATTGAAGATACGAATGATCCCTTTTCCATCGATGGTGATGATACCGTTGACTGCTGTCTGGATGATGGCCTTGATCTCGGCGGTGGCGATGGTCACCAGTTCCTGCAGATGATCCCGGTAGCGGACCATTTCCGCCTCATACTGTTTGAGTTCGCTGATATCAGTGACGATACCGACGAACATTCGTCGATTGGAGATGGACATCTCCCCCACCGACAGATGCAAGGGAAAGGTGGAGCCATCCTTGCGCCGCCCTTCAACTTCACGCCCCTTGCCGATCACCCGGGGTTCGCCGGTTTGCAGATAGCGTTGCAGATAGGAGTCGTGTCCCGAGTGGTAGGGTTCGGGCATGAGGATGTTGACGTTTTGCCCGACCGCCTCTTCCCGGGGGTAGCCGAACAACCTTTCGGCGGCGGCGTTGACGGAACGGATGATGCCGGACGCATCAATGGTAATGATCGGGTTGACGGCGGTGTTCAAAATACCGGTCTGGAACGAGAGCGATTCCTGAAGCTGATATTCAAATCCGTTCCGTTCTTCAATCTGTCGACTCAAATACTCGTTGGTACGATTCAGGGTCTCGGTTCGTTCCGCAACCTTCTCTTCCAACTCCAGATAATGGGCCCTGAGGCGTGTGGTCATGGTGTTGAACGCCAACGCCAGGGCGGCGAGTTCATCATTGCCGGGAACGGTAATCTGGTTGTGAAACTCACCATCGGCAATGCGGGTGGCCATATGACTCAACAGTGTGATGGGACCCAGCAGACGCCGCGCCGCCACCACGGCCAGTACCATATTGAGGACAATGAGTAGGAGCGATAGCAACAGCGTTCTGATCTGAAGACGTTCCAGAGGCGAAAAGGCCTCCTGTTGATCGATATGGGCCATGATGCAACCGCCCCCCACCTCCGGCACGAAGCGGAAACCGTGGATAATCGGTACCTCACGATAGTCCAGTTCCAACATTTCACCGGTGTGGCGGTTCAGGCAACGCTGCATGGGCACGGCGGAAATGGGGTGACTGACGCCGCTGGTGGAAACGTATCGGCCGGGGGTAATGAACATTCCCTGATCGTTGGCGAGGAAGGTTTCGCCCGATTGCCCGAGGCGCTCCCGGTTGGCAAAAATATCGATGACCCCCTGCAGGGGATACGCCGCCACGATCTGAAGGTTTCCCTCGGTCAAGACCGTTTTGACGTAATAAACCCGTCGGTTGTTGCTGCTCAAAGGCAAAAAGTAAGCCAGCTGATTCGGATTGTTGGGAAGTTTTCCGCGGATTTCCTCCAAAGGCAGATCGCCAGCGCCTGCCACCAATCGGTGACCCCGAAAAACCGCCAGAGATTCAATCTGTTCCGTATGAATGAAAGTCCTCATGCGCCGCAGGCAATCGCTGGAAACATCCTTACTGCCCATTAAACACAAGGCCTCAAAGCGCGCCAAATAGTTATTCAACTGAGTGTGGAGAGTCTTCAACCGCAATACCAGGTAATCATACCTGGAGCTGGCGACCTGGCCGACAACGGCAATCCTGTTATGCCTGATTTCCTGACGCATCTCGTCGTAGAAGAAACTACCCAGGATGAACGCAGAGAGGCTCATCAGGACAAACATCGCCAGTGAATATTTGGCGACGATCGAGGAGGAGATATTGAATATTGGCATCTCATGAAACTCTATCGAAAGATTCGTTGGGACCGGATCAATTGAAAAACAGTTTCCCGATATTCAGGGCCGCCAGGAGAGGCGCTGGTGAGGAACCACCCGCGCGACTCCGGCAGACTCAGACCGAGAGGGTCCGAATGATGCCGACTGGTTCATGTTGCCATGACTTGTAATGTTGACCACGGACTGCCCAGTTCCACGCGTGAGTACGGTCGGGTTGTCGTTCCCTCTCTCATCGAATTGATGCCAATATGATTCAAAACCATGGTCCTTATTATGAGCAACAACTTCTGGCGGATCAAGACCCATGTGGCGACCTCAGGCAGATACCGGGGGAGGAAGCTGGGGCCCCCCCCCCGATAAGATGGCAAAACCAGGATCATCCATAAGACGAGACGCCATGAAAATTACAAGAAAAATACATATAGATAGAATAATTCAATAGGATTCATTGAGTCCTCATCGACATGACTTGAAGCCAAGGAACGAGGGACAAAGGCCATCCTTCGGTGTTTGGTATTGTCAGGCGTGCATCCGGCGATTGGGAGGATAGAGCGCCAACGAGCCAATGGGCAAAATGCGCTTGACCAAAGAATGGAGTGGGGCTCGGAAGGGGTTGGCGACCATGAATCCTTCCAGAGGTCGGTATCATACCTCCGCTCCGGAATGGGTGGAAAATTTGTGAAAAGTTTCCACCACCGCCTCACCGTCACCCGATAGGTTGAGTCCACATTCCTGAAACAGTACAGTGCCAACTGCAGTCAAAAGCAGAGCAGGTCCATCCGGACACCTCCGAGGCCTGCAAAACCTCAACCTGGCGCCGAAACCGTTGATAGCGCCCAAGGCCCCGATCCATGCCAATAGACCGCCGTCATTGACATGAAACGCCAACTCCATGGAGGTTATCGTGTCGGTTTACACCCTCGTCCAGGTTCAAGACCTGGAACCTTTCACATCCGCCCGCCATCTTGGCCACCCCGTGTCGCTGGAGGCCATCGCCCAGGGGATCATCAACAGTAATTATCGCCTGACCACCTCTCATGGGACGTTCATCCTGACCCTGGTGGAAAATCGACCGGAGGTCGAGGCCTTGCCCTTCATCATGGGGCTTCTGGAACAGCTTCACCGGGCGGGAATACCCGTCCCCTGTCCGCTCAAGGACGCGGATGGTGCCGCGGTGTTCACTCTCCATGGACGTCCCGCCGTCATCGTCACCTTGTTGCCCGGGATCTCTCCCGACGTTCCAGTTCCATCCCAATGCCGTCAACTGGGATCCATGTTGGGCTCCATCCACCTTCAAGGCCGTCTCCCGCATGACAGCCCTCAGTTCACCCGTTCCGACCGTACCGGATGGCAAGGGTGGGAAGTCATGCTCCGCCGCCTCGATTCCCTTCCCAACCCGGAACATCAAAAAACCATCGCCTGGCTGGACATGGAACTCTTATGGCTGAAGCACCATTGGTTGACCTTGGACCTCCCCTCGGGGTTATGCCACGGCGACCTGTTCCCCGATAACACCCTGTTTGTCGATGACAGGCTATCGGGCATCATCGATTTTTACAGCGCCTCCCATGGCCCGTGGCTGTACGATCTGGCCATCAGCCTGTGTTCCTGGTGCCTGGACGATCAGGGGCAACCTCATCCAGAACTCATCCTGGCCTTGCTGGAGGGATACGACCGCATCCGACCCAGGACTCGGACCGAGCGTGACCATTTGACGACCGCCTGTCGTGCTGCTGCCTTTCGTTTCAGTCTGAGCCGTTTCCATGACCATTGTTTCCCACGCTCTGGCACCACCGTGACCCGACGCAACCCCGAGAGCTTTATGGCACGACTCAGATTTTTGCAATCTTCCCCGCTACCAATGGAATTTTGATCCGACTCGTCAGGGCGGCTACCCGGCGCATGTTGGCTTTTCACGCGCAAAAAATATGTTTCGTGTGAAA
The DNA here is from genome assembly GCA_015232645.1 of Magnetococcales bacterium. Taxonomy (GTDB): domain Bacteria; phylum Pseudomonadota; class Magnetococcia; order Magnetococcales; family UBA8363; genus UBA8363. The sequence goes on from JADFZF010000061.1 coordinate 6,960, forward strand.
AAAAGAAGAAAACCAAAGGATAAAACCTTGAGGATCTGACCCCCCAATCCCCACTGGGAAGGCCCCCCCCCTCCCATCAACCGGTTGTCACCTTCCCAGTCATGTTTGGATCGATCGGGCGTTTTCAAACATTGAAACGAAAGTGCATCACATCTCCGTCCACCACTTGGTAATCCTTGCCTTCAATCCGAAGCTTGCCTTTTTCCCGGGCCCCTGCCTCCCCGCCACAAGTGACGAAGTCGTCATAGCCAATCACCTCGGCACGGATGAATCCCCGTTCAAAATCGGTATGGATCACACCGGCGGCCTGCGGGGCCTTGGATCCCTGGACGACGGTCCAGGCCCGAACCTCCTTGGGTCCGGCGGTAAAGAATGTCATCAGCCCCAGCAGCCGATAGGCATGACGGATCAGACGATTCAATCCCGGTTCCTTGAGACCGAGGTCATCGAGGAAAGCCTGTTTTTCATCAGCCGCCAACTGCGCGATTTCCGCCTCCATGGCGCCGCAGATCGCCACCACCTCGGCCCCTTCCCGGGCGGCACGGGCACGCACCGCATCGGTCATCGGATGTTGGCCAGGGATCTGTGCTGCTGCCGCCGACTTGTCATCCACATTGCACACATACAAAACCGGCTTGGCGGTGAGGGGAAATAGATCACGCAATACCCATTTTTCCTCTGGGGACAGCCCCAAAGCGCGGATGGGTTGGCCAGCATTCAATCCAAGAATAACCTTGTCGTAAACTGCCGTTTGGGTTCGGGCCTCCTTGTCGCCCGATCGGGCCTTGCGGATGACGGCATCGCGACGTTTTTCAATACTGGCCAGGTCGGCCAACATCAGTTCAGTTTCGATAATGTCGGCATCCGCCACCGGATCGATCACCCCATGCACATGGGTCACATCATCGTTTTCAAAACAGCGCACCACGTGGGCGACGGCATCCACTTGCCGAATATTGCCCAAAAACTGGTTACCCAATCCTTCGCCCTTGGAGGCCCCCTTGACCAGACCGGCGATATCCAAGAATTCCATGACGGTGGGGATGGTTTTGGCGGGTTGGACCATTTGGGTAATTTGATCCAGACGCGGGTCGCCGACGGCGACGACCCCAACGTTGGGTTCGATGGTACAAAACGGATAATTCGCAATTTGTGCGCCGGCGGATGTCAGTGCGTTGAAGATGGTGGACTTTCCCACGTTGGGCAGGCCGACAATGCCACATTGCAGAGCCATGGCTGTTCCAATTCCTCCGTGTCACGAAAAAGTATCTTCTCAGAGAGATCCAGGGGGGGACCATTCAGTCCCGTGAATGGAATGGGTCCGGGACGGGGTCGAAGGCGAGGCCTCCATGATTTTCTCTTCAGGATTCGGAAACCCATTCATGTTTCTTCACCCTCGACCTGGGGAAAATCGATAAGAAAAATCCGTGGACCCTGGGCTTCACCCTAAACCCACTTGGAAGGAGCCGATCTCCCAAAACCATCCTGTTCATTGCTGTGAACTCGGCCTGTTGACCTTCCCCCATTGATTCATTGCCCCGGCCAGATCTCCCTCCAGAATGAGAGGCAAAACGTCGGGAAGTTGTGCCAATACCCCATCCAATCGCATCCGCTCGTCAGCGACGAACCGCTCCAACACATGACGGGCCGGATCCGTGCCTGCGGGAGGACGACCGATTCCCAGGCGAATACGAATAAATTCGGGGGAGGAGAGGACCTGTTGGATGGATTTCAGGCCATTGTGTCCCCCATGCCCCCCCCCTCGTTTCATTTTAATCCGTCCGCAGGCCAAATCCAGATCATCGTGGAAGACGACCACGTCCTCCGGGGCCAATTTATAAAAATGCACCGCCGGCCCGACCGATTTTCCCGAAAGGTTCATGTAGGTTTGCGGGCACAACCAGACGACCGGTTGCCCCGCCACCCGACCCGTTCCAAACCGACCGTCGAAACGGTCCCCGACCGTGGAAAAACCAAAACGCTCCACCATGATCGCCAAGGCGTCAAAGCCGATGTTATGCCGTGTCCCCTGGTATTTGGCTCCGGGATTCCCCAACCCTACCAGCAGCTTCATGGCCCCCATCCGTCAGCCATTCATTCATCCGGCGGGAGTTTCCGCTGCGGGTGTACCATCCGCAGGCCTTTCGGCACTTTCATCAATCTGCTCCGCCTTGACCCCGATGATGGTCACAATGGTCATGTTCTGATCTCCATGCACCTCGGAACCAACAGGCAAGGTGATATCGCGCAAGTGGATGGAGTGCCCCATCTCCAAACCTTTGATGGAAACGTGGATGGCCTCGGGAATGGCACCGGCCTGGCAATGAATTTCCATTTCGTGCTGAACCAGCTGCAAAATACCTCCCGCCTTGATTCCAGGGCACTGGTCTTCGTCAACGACATGGATGGGGATCATCACCTGAATCTTCTGATGCGCGTCATAACGCATGAAATCGACATGCACCGGCCGACCGCTGACGGGATGAACCTGCAAACCACGCATGAGCGCCTTTTCGTTCTTGGCCCCCTCGATTGCTAGGTCGATCACCTTGACCCGGATATTGGATCCCTCAATCTCTAAAGTTTTCAAAAGTCCTCGAAGTTCGAGGGAAAGGTTGAGGTTTTCTTTCGATCCCCCGTAAAGAACGGCGGGAATTTGCCCATCACGACGCAACTTACGGGCCACCCCCTTGCCGGTCCCGTCGCGTTTGGTGGCTTTGATCAATGCCATGACATGACTCCATTGAAAACGATATGAGTTGACTGTTCGGGGGAAATCCCCACCTTGGCGTCCGGCCTCCAGGGGTGCCGGACGATTAAAAATGCAAATGCATAACCACGGCCATCAAATGAACAAGGAGCTGACCGATTCTTCGTCGCTGATCCGACGGATCGCTTCCCCCAACAAACTAGAGACCGTATGGCTTTCGATTTTGCCACAGGCAATCGCTTCTTGACTGAGACGAATGGTATCGGTGACAATCAATTTTTCCAGGGAGGAAGATTCTTGAATCCGTTGCACCGCCGGACCCGACAGCACCCCATGGCTGGCCACCGCGATGACGCTGCTGGCTCCATGCTCCTTCAGGGCGTCCGCCGCCTTGACCAGGGTCCCTGCGGTATCCACCATGTCATCGACGATGATGCAACTTTTTCCAACGACATCGCCAATGATGTGATGCACTTCAGCGACATTGGCGGCAGGTCGTCGTTTATCGATGATCGCCAGTTCCAGGTCCAATCGTTTGGCGTAGGATCTGGCCCGGACCACCCCGCCAACATCGGGAGAGATCACCACACCGTTTCTTATTCCCTTCTGTCTGACGGCTGCCAGCAGCACGGGGGTCGCATAAAGGTTGTCCACCGGCATGTTGAAAAAACCCTGTATTTGACCCGCATGCAGGTCCAAAGTGACGACACGCTGGACACCGGAGGCCTGAAGAAGATCGGCAACCAGTTTGGAGGTGATGGGGGTCCGTCCTGCTTCCTTGCGGTCCTGCCGGGCATAGCCAAAATAGGGAATCACCGCCGTGATCCGACCCGAAGAGGCCCTTCTCAAAGCATCCACCATGATCAACAGCTCCATCAGATGATCATTGGCGGGGGATGAGGTCGGTTGCACGACGAAGACGTCGCGTCCGCGGACGTTTTCATCGATTTGGATAAAGATTTCTCCGTCGGAAAAGTGGCGTATGGTCACATTGGCCAAATCCATGGAGAGATATTCGCAAATGCGCCGTCCCAGTTCGGGATTGGCGTTGCCGGAAAAAATTTTGAGTTTGTCGATTGGCATTGTTCTTGGTCGGATAGAATCAAAGAAGAGTCGAGATGAAAATTGGACGCAATCGCCAAAAGGATCTCGAGATCGCCTGACGCCATGCCTGTCCGTATTTCTTGTATGGACCTCCTGGCCGCGGGGAGAACATACACCCATCACTCTGGAATGGCAACCATCCACTGGTCCATCTCCAGGACAATCGCCCTCGGTTCGGTTTTGTTGCAGCAAACATTTTCAGTCTCCGACAGGCCGTGCTGGTGGCAAACACAAACGGACCGGGAGTTATTCACGCATCTTGTCCATGAGGCGATAAAGGGTCCTGCGACTGATTCCCAGGAGTTGAGCCGCCTTGGTTTTGTTCCACCGGGCCGATGTCAATGCCTGCAAAAGTTCAACGGGGCCAGGAAAGGGATGAACCATTTTTTCCATCAAGATTGTTCGGGCCCGTTCCGTCGGGGTGATCACCGATTCACCCGACTGCAGCGCCTCACGCTGCTGCTCCATGACCTCGTTGGAGACATAATATTCTCTATTTTCATTATTTTTCAACCTGCCCGTTGGGAGGTGGCTTGAATACAACGTCGCTCCATGACACAACAGGCAGGCATGTTCCATGGTGTTTTCCAGTTCGCGCACGTTGCCGGGCCAGGAATGATTCATCAATATTTTCAATGCATTGGCCGAAATTTTCGTTACCTTTTTGTTGAGAAGATGATTGAACTTGTCGATAAAATGTTCGACAAGAAGCGGGATATCCTCCACCCGGCGACGCAAGGAAGGCAGATGCAGATTGACCACGTTCAGACGGTGGAACAGATCTTCACGGAAGGTGCCGTCGCCGACCTTGCGATCCAAATCTTGATTGGTGGCGACAATGAGACGAAAATCGGCCTGGATGGTGGTCGAATCGCCCACCCGTTCGAATTCCCGTTCCTGAATAACCCGCAATAGCTTCAGCTGCAGACGAATCGAGATATCACCGATCTCGTCGAGAAACAAAGTGCCGGAGTTGGCCATCTCAAAACGTCCGACTTTATCCTTGATGGCACCGGTAAAGGCCCCTTTGACATGACCGAAAAGTTCGCTTTCCAGAAGATGTTCGGAAAGCGCGCTGCAGTTGACCTTGATCATGGGGACCATCTTCCAGTCGCTGCGTTGCCGATGAATGGCCTCGGCGACCAGCTCCTTGCCGGTACCGCTTTCACCGGTAATAAGCACGGTGGTATGGACCGCGCCCAACAGCTCGATAAGACCGTAGATCTTCAGCATCCCCGGATTTCTCCCGATCAGCCGGTGGAAACGATGGCGCGCCTCCAGGGAGTGCTCCAGATTGACCAGATGAGTCTGATTGCGCACCACCAACACGCAAGCGCAAACCGATCCATCGGGGTGGAACACCGGTGTGGTCATGACCTCGTTGACCTGAACCGGCCCGGACTGCATCACGCATTCGATACGCTCCCTCTGCACCGTCCGCCCGGTGGCCAGGGTCGCCTCGACCGCTTCCAGGCAACCGCGGCTGCAAGCCCGAAGAAGTTCATGAAACGGTCGGTCCACCGCAGCGCGAATATCCAGTTGACAGACCTTGGCGGCCGCTTGGTTGACTTCTTGAAGTCGGCCCCGGGCATCAATCAAAAGGATGGCATCCTGAACACTGCGAAAAATGGCTTGCAGGTTTTTTTCCATCCTGACGTTTTCCTGGTGCAGGAAGCGATGCCTCAGCGCCTGATGCGTCATCCTTTCCAGCGGGTCGATGCGGATCGGCTTGACCAGATAGTCGTAGGCGCCCAGCCGAAGCGCCTCGGTGGCGGTTTGCAGGGTTGGATAACCGGTGATCATGATGACGGGGCAATCCACCCCCTGGTTCTTGATTTCCTGGAGAAAGGTCAGGCCGCTTTTCCCACCCAGCATGATATCGGAAAAGATCAGGTCGAAGCGGACCTCAGCGATCGCCTTCATGGCGGCGTCCATGCCATCGGCACACACCACCCGATGTCCCAATCCGGATAGAAACTGTTCGAAAAACTGCCGCATCCGCAACTCATCGTCCAGGACAAGGATCGTCCCCATCCGAAAAGAGGGGTGATTGTCCAGGTCGGCGTCAGCTGTCATGCCAGGGCCTTTCGTACCGCATCCAGCAGTGCCGACTGCAGGAACGGTTTGGCAAGGGTCTGCCGCACCCCGGCCGCCGCCAGTTCTTCATGCATGAGGTCGCTACGGCTGCCGGAAATCAACACCACCGGAAAGCCCGGTCGAACCTGTTGAAATTGACGAGCCAATTGAATCCCCGATCGTTCCGCCATGACCATGTCGGTCACCAGGAGGTCGAAAAAATCCCGCTGTTGCAGAAAACGGCGCCAGGCATCCTGGCTGCTTGTGGTTCCGGTGACCTGGTAGCCCCCCTGTTGCAATTGCGATTTCAACAAATAAACCAAATCGATATCATTATCCACCAGCAGGATGCGCTTGCCAGAATCCCCGTCTGGAAATGGCGCGGACGTTGGCCCCGACAGGCAGGCCTCGGCTCGCGATGCCCGCGGCAGGCGGATTTGAAACCGACTTCCCTGCCGAGGACGACTTTCGGCATGGATGGTGCCTCCCAGGCTTTGGACGATGCCGTAGACGATGGAAAGGCCCAGTCCGGTTCCTTCGCCATGGGGACGGGTGGTGAAAAAAGGATCGAAAATACGCCCGAGGGTCTCCTCCGACATCCCGGTACCGTTGTCGGAGACCCATAGCTCCACGACCTGTCCCTGAACATCATTGCCGAGGCCAATCGTCAACACGGCATCGTCAACCTCCTTCAAGGCCATCACCGCATTGGTAAACAGGTTCATGAGAATTTGTTGCATCTGAATCGGTTGACACAATACCGGACCCGCCTCCGGATCGAGATCCAGATGCAATTCGATGTGGTCCGGTAAATGAGTACGCAGCAGCTTGACCGTCTCCTTGAACAACGGGGCCACCAGGACCGGTTCCAGGGGCATGGGACCGGTTTCGCGGCTGAAGGTCAAGATCTGACGCACCAGCTCCGCAGCACGCAACCCCGCCTCCAGGACGGCGTTCAACTGATTTTTCACCAGGGGCACATGCTCCACCCCGCGCAGGGCCATCTCGGTAAAGCCGATGATGCCGGAAAGTATATTATTGAAATCGTGAGCAATACCCCCGGCCATGATGCCGATGGCCTCCAGTTTGCGGGTTTGAAATAGTTGCCCCTCCAACTTCCGGCTTCTCTCCTCGGCCATCTTGTGACCCGTGACATCGACCGCCACCCCGGCAATGCGATAGGTCGAACCGCTTTGATCGGCGACCGGAAAAGAGCGTTCATGGATCCATCGCTGGCTGCCGTCCGCATGGCGAACGCGATATTCCAGGTCGCAGAAAGCGGGATTGTCCGCCATCGCCTGCCGAACCCGGGGCCGATCGTCGGGATGAACGGCGTCGAAGCGGGAGTCGGGATGGCGATACAAGGCCCCGACCGGTCGCCCCCACAGGGTTTCGTAGGCGGGGCTGACATAAAGAAGCTGACCCGTATCCACCTCTCGGAGCCAAAACATCTCCTGGATGCTTTCAGTCATCTGACGAAACTTTTCCTCGCTTTCGCGCAAAGCCTCGGTGCGAACATCGACCATGTCTTCCAGGTGATGCTGTTGACGACGCAGTCTGTCGATACTTTCCTTGTCGCGCAGAATAACGTTGATCTTGGCGACCAGTTCCTGGGCATCGATGGGTTTGGAGATGAAATCCAGCGCCCCCG
>JADFZF010000062.1 GCA_015232645.1 Magnetococcales bacterium
AAAGAAAAAAGGGGTCAGGGGGCCATCCCCCAGACCCCTTTTTTCTTTCAATCATTCCGAACCAGGGGGATTGAAGAATGACCTGGATGATGGCAGCCGGGTTGGTCATCCGGGACGACCGTCGACGCGGGGACGGAGGAGGAAGGGAATGAGTTGGAGAGCAAAGACCAGAAAGACAAACACCCAAAGGACCCCGGAAAGCGATACAGCCCAGCCGTAATCGAAGGGGGCAAAATCCAGGCGTAGGATGGCCGTCAGGGACATCAGGATATAAAGGGCGATGGTGGTACGGTCCACTTGCAGGGGGCGACCGGTGTGGGCCAGAGAGACGCGGGTGACGATACCCAGGATGAGGATACCAAAACCTCCCACGGTAATGGCATGAAAAGCGGTGGCGGGCAGCAACCAATCGGTCAGCACCGCCACGGCCCGGAGCACAAAGCCGAAAATGATCCAGGCATAGCCGAGATGCAATACCCAAACGATGGGCTGGCGAACGGTTTGCAGCGGTCGCCAACCCGACAGGCGGATGCTGTGGATCACGGCAGTCGCTAGGAAAACGAAGCCGGTGCCCCAATGCTCCAGGAACAGAATATCACCGGCACAGACGATTACCATGCTCCAGGGGGCCAGGAGCTCGATGGCGGACCAGGTTTTGATCTGAGGTTGGTTATCCAAGGTGGCGAAGGCGTTTTGAGTGAAGGCGGGCAGCATGCGACCACCGAAAACGACGATCAGCCATACCATGGTGTTGATCCCCAGACGCAATCCCACCACGGCGGTTTCGGCGGTGAGACCGAGCCATTCCAAATGAAACAGCAGGTTGGCGAGCCAGAGAATGCCGAGGAGCGCAGGAAAGACTCCCTGATGGTATTTTTTTGTACGGAGGATGGGGATCATGATGACGATGATGAGGGCTGGAAGGAAGGCCAGATCAACGCTGGAGGCCAGCCATGGGGCAGGAGGCCACCACATGAGGATGCGCCCGGCGAGCCAGAGCAGGGCCAGTGCCAGGAGGGGGAGGCCTTGAAGAGGACGGGATTGGGTCCAATTGGTAACGGCGGTCAGGAGAAACCCGGCGGCGGCGGCGGCAACAAAGCCGAACACCATTTCGTGCCCATGCCACCATGTGGCGGGGAGAGAGGCGGGGCTTTCCAATGGTCCATAAAGGATCATAAGCCACAGGCACATGGACAAGATTCCCCATAGACAAGCAAGAATAAAGAATGGGCGAAAGCCATAAGCCAGGGCAACAGGTCCGCTGGGTTGGGGTGCCGGTTCATGGATGGCATGGAGGCGGGGTTGGATGGCGATGGTAGCCGGTTTGATTTCCATGGTGGGTCTGTTGTCACCTGTCAGGTTGGTGGGATGGGTTCGGGAAGGGGGACCATCCCAATGGGGTTTGGGGCAAAGCCCAAAGATTTTTGTACATTCCGGCAGGGGCCAAGCATCAATCGTATTATTTACAATCGATATTTTCCACTGACGGTGGCGATATTTCAATATTCTTCTTCCAACCGATTTTTTCGGCCGACGAACATGGCTTCATTGCGCCAGCCGAGATCACCATTTCCCTGACGCCCCTCTTCACGATACACAAGGAGGCGCAATCCGGCAAACATGCGCAGCAGTTCATTGACCCCCAGAAGGAAATCGTGGCGACTGGGGCCAACGGACGGTTTTTTCTCCACGGTGAAGGTTTGATAAAGAAGCAGAGCACCGGGTTTGAGGGCGTCGATGATGGGTTGGGCCAGAGTGCGATGGAGAAATCGTGAGACCACGATGCAGTCGAAGGAGTTTGGTTCGGGTGGGGAGGCGATCACATCCCGGACCTCGGCCAGTAGGGGCAGGTCCAGGGAGGATGCCTGTAGGTTCAGGCGTTGGATGGCGACGTCGGACAGGTCCCAGGCCCGGGTGTGGAGTCCGTGGCTGGCGAGGAGCAAGGCGTTGCCGCCCAGGCCGGAAGCCAGATCCAGCGCCGATCCCTGCTGTGGGATGAGATGGAGGTTTTGTAGCACCACCTGAGAAGGCCGCGGCTGGTCCAGGATTTGCTGATAACGGGCATTCCAGAGATTGGCGTCGTTGAGATTGGCGCTGGCCGACATGGGAGGATCAATCATTCCTTGGCGGAGGGTTGGGTTTGATCCATGAATTCAAACCACGTTCGTGTGGCAGCGGCGATACTGGTGACATCCCACAAGGGTGCATCGCGCCAGAGTTCGATATGCTGCATCATGGTCTTGACGCCGGTGGCGAAAGCGACCTGGGGTTGCCAGCCCAGATGATGTTTGATTTTATCGATGTTGGCATGAGTGCAGTCGGGTTCGCCCGGTCGTTTGGGAACGAAAACCATATCCCCTTCCAGGAGTTCCACCAGATGGAGGATGGTTTGGGGGTTATCGGCACCGACGTTGTAGACTTCCCCTGGCCGACCGCGTTGGGAGGCGAGGAAGAAGGCCGAAGCAACATCGGTGACATAAATGAAATCGCGGCTTTGGGTGCCATCGCCCACTACGGTATAGGGTTTGCCGGCAAGTTTTTGGCGAAAGAACACCCCGAAGACGGCGCCGTAGGCCCCGGTGGTACGGACGCGAGGGCCATAGGCATTGAAAATACGCAGCGAATTGACTGGTAGACGGTAGACCTGGCCCCAATGCAGGACCGCCAATTCCCCAAGATATTTGCTCAAGGCGTAGGGATATTGAGGCTGGATGGGGAAATCTTCGCGGGTGGGTGTGGCCGCCAGCCCGTAGCACGAAGAGGAGGCGGCATAAACGAAACGTTGGATTCCACCGGAGTGACGGGCAGCCTCCAAAACCTGCACGGTCCCCTGAACATTGGTATTCATGTATTGGAGCGGTTGCTCGATGGATGGGACGATGTCGCCGATGCCGGCAAAATGAAACACCAAACTGGCGTCTTTGAAGAGGGAGCTGTCGGCAGGGAGATCGGTGATATCCATCCTTTCCAGGGAAAGATCGGGATTTCGGGAATGGTGGTTCAAGTTGGTTTCGCGACCACCGCTAAGGTTGTCGATCACCCGGACCTTGAACCCCTCCTCCAAGAGGCGGTCGGCCATGTGGCTGCCGATGAACCCGGCACCGCCGGTGACAATGGCTATGGGTTTGTTGCTGGTTGTGGTCATGGGAGGTCGTCTTGAGCGCGAGAGAAAAAAATTATAAACAGGTCATGCCCGGGATCAATCGGGTCGAGATGAAGAGTACGTTTTTTTCATGCCGCGCCGGCGTTGTCAAGCATGGACGAAAGTCAGGTAGTGAGAGAGGGATCGAGAAATGACACAAGCTCTCTCTGGGTTTGAAGGAACTTAATTAACGTAAACGAAAAAGCTTGAACTTTCATTAATATAATCCAGACGACAATTTTTGTCGGGCGTTTTTTATCATTAAGGAAGGCTATCGCCGTCAAGGAAAAGGTGGTAGCATTCCATGGAGGTCGCGGATCGATTCTTGAGATGAGACAGACTATTACCGAGGATTATATCAAGATTTTTTTTCAATAGATATACAATCCAAGATATTTTGTCTGGGGGCAGAGGCATTCATTATTCACTTGGACGACGAACAAAGATATGAAGACCTATTTTTCCTTTTCGGTAGCTCTGTGTTTGGTGCTGGGATCCGTTTTCGGGGCGTGGGAGGCGTACGGTAATTCGTCAACGACTCGTTCGCGCGCCTACAGGAACGAGACGCCGGCAACAGCCAGCTATCTGTTACCGGGTGGTGACATGAGCATGTCCTGGGCGTGGCTGACCCTTCCCGAGGAACGGATCATGGCCCTCACCTTCGACGACGGACCGGTGGAGCGGGATTTGGAAATCGCGGCGCTTCTCAAAAGCATGGACGTGGCGGGAACCTTCTTTTTCATCGGCCAGAAGGTGGAGGCCAATCCGGATATCGTCAAGAAAATTGCGGCAACCAACAATGAAATCGGTTACCACTCCTACCGTCATCAAAAGCTCAGCTGGATTTCACCCGGGGACCTGAAGGACGATTTTCGTCAAGGCAAAGCCGCCTTTGCGAAGATGGGAGTCTCCTTGACTTGGTTTCGTCCCCCCTACGGGTTGTTCAACGGTAAGGTGGTCAAGACTGCCAAGGACAACGGAATGGAGACCATCCTCTGGACCATCGACCCCAAGGACTGGACCGGGATCGGTCCGGAACAGATTGCCGAACGGGTCGAGCATCAATTTCATCCCGGGGCGGTGTTGTTGTTTCACAGCAACCATGCCGCGACCCTGCACGCCCTGCCGGCGATTATCGAATCGGCCAAGTCCAAGGGGTATCACCTTGTCGCCTTGGGGGATTGGAAGCGGACCGTCCAGGCGGCCCATTGTCGCAAAGATAAGCGCTTCTGCCCATCGGTACCGCCGACCATCGTCGCCGATACCACCTCCGCGGAAACCCTGACAAAGGCTGAGTCGACCGATGCCCCCATCCCCGACAAACCGTCGTTCAAGGGGGTGTCCATCGAACCGAATCCGACCGATCAGGTCGCGGCGGTGATCAATGCCAATAACCTGGAACCGGTCGGGACGGTAGTGGTCGTGGAGCCGGCAGAGAATTTCGTCAAGATGGCCGGCAATAAACGGGGTCGCCACAGGACACCCATGCCCATTGTCATGCCGGCAGCCAGTCAGCTGACCCGTTCGGCGACACTGCCGATCCTGTAGGCTTGGCGGCTTGAGGTATAAGTCGGTGTCGGGTATTTCAAGTTTCGCCCCAAACCAGAGGGAAAGGGGATGCCTCCTTCTCTATCCATCCCACTCCCTGCTTCTGCCGAGCCGTTAGGGTAGGCTGCCTTGAGCTGCTCCGATCAGGCGCCCGATCAACTGATCGTAGCTCATTCCCGAATGCAGGATGGTGACGACAAATCCGGCATCCGGTGCCAGGCACGGGTTGGCATTGACCTCCAGGATCCACGGTTGTTGGGCTTCGTCGATACGGAAATCGATGCGTACATAACCCTTCAAACCAAAGAGGTGCCAGACCCGAAGGGAAAGCTCCCGCAGCCGCTGCAACAGAACATCATCGCTTTCGGGGAAAACAAACCTGCGTGGCGTATGATGGAAACCAAAGCTGTCGGGGTTCCATTTGGCGGCATAATCGACGATGCGCAATGCCCCCTCGGGGTAGTCGATGAACAGCATCTCCGCTGGGGGAAAGACTTCGCCTCCGGAGTTTGATTCCACGATGGATACATTGAATTCTCGTCCCGCCACATATTTTTCGGCGAAATGGAGATGCGGAGAACATCGATGGCGTTGGCTCAGGGCTTCACGAACCCGGCTGGCTACCATTACCGAACTGTCATCCATATTCAAGGAACCGTGTTCCCATACCGGCTTGACGATCCACAGCCCGGGTCCCGTCAAGTCGGCGCCATCCGTGCTCCAGTCTGGAGTTGGCAGACCCGCGGTTCGCAATGCCTCTTTGCAGGCGAGTTTGGAATTGACCCGTTCTTGTTCAGCGCCGCCGACACCGGTGATGGGGACTCCCAGCTGTTCCAGAAGTCTGGCAGCCTCATGAGCCCGGCGGCCAAGGCCTCCCAACCCTTCAACCAGATTGAAAATAGCCTTGGGCCGATAGTGAGCTATGGCGTTCAGTTCGACCAGTTCCGGGCCTAGTGCGACCACCGGGGCTTTCAGACCCAGGCGTACCAGGCTTTCGCTGACGACACGGGCCTGTTCGCGGGTATCCTCTTCGTCTGGGCTTGTCCCCCAGGCGCCGTGAACCACCACCACCAGATCATTTTGGCATGGCTCGGTTGATCGATCGGTGCTGTTTGGCATAAATGATATGGGCTTGTGGAAGGTGGTTGGTCGCAGAAAAGATTCTAAATATTGACGATCAAGCGTTATTGATGGGGGTGGGGGAGGGCGCCCGAAGGTTTGGATGGTGTCGAACTCGCCCCCCCCCTCCCTTACACCTCGAGTTTGATTTGACATGCAGCAGAAAAAAAGGCGCCAGGAGCGGGCTTCCGGTTCAATGATCGCGAAGCAGGCAACAAAGGCTTCGTATGACAGGGGGGGGATGCAAACAACATCGTGGTGGCGTGACCCCACCCGCCACTTTCATTGGAAATTTAATATTTTTTATTCAGGCGTTGGCGTCCCGCTTCGATGATCATTCCTATCATGTCCTCGTAAGGAACACCCACGAGTCCGGCGATAATGGGCAGGTCGGAGTGAGTCTTGTGCAGACCGGGCAACGGGTTAGCTTCAAGGAAGTAAGGGTTGCCCGCCGCATCGCAGCGAAAATCGAGGCGTGCCACATCGCGGCACCCCAAAGCGGTAAAGGCCTTGCAACCCCAATCCACAATCTTGATGCCCATGTCATCGTCTGGCAGGCGATAGTCCACCCGGGATTCACTCTGCTCCTTGTTGGACATGGTATAGACATCCTGATCGGCCTGAGAATTCAGGAAAATTTCCATCACACCAAGGGGTTTGATGTTGGGAGGATTGCCGATCAGGCCGACGGTAAACTCTCTTCCCGAGAGAAAGGTTTCCACCAATACCGGTTGCCGGAAGCGTTGTAATTTGGCGGTGATGACCTCTGCCAGGGCCTGAGGCTGGCGCACCAGTGAGGCCAAATCGCAACCTTTGCCGGTCCCCTCCCACAAGGGTTTGACGAACAATGGAAGCGGCAGATGGATCGCGGCGATTTCATCGGGAGAGGCGACGATCTGCCAGGGAGCGGTGGGAATCCCTGCCGCCGAGACGATCTGTTTGGCCATGGCCTTATCCAACGTCAAGGCCATGGTCAAGGGATCGGAAAAAAGGTACGGTTGGCCAAACATTTCCAGCAGGGCGGGGACCTGAGCTTCACGACTGCGTCCATGCAGCCCTTCGGCAATCGATAACACCAAGTCCCAGCGCCGCCCCTGCACCAGATGCCGTGCCAACTCTCGCCCCCGTCCCAACCGTTGAACGTCATGACCAAGGTGAGTCAGGGCCTCTTCGATATGATCGAGAGTTTCGCGACTATCAAACTCGACGACCTCTTCGGCAGTAAATCCTTCGGCCAGGTAATCGTCGCGCAAATCGTAGACAAAACCAATCCACATGGGCCTGGTTCCTTCCTGGTCGTCGGATTCAGGCCGGCAGGGATTCACCAGCGGAACCGTCAGGGTAGCGGCAGGTCCGCCCCTGATAGTTGGTCAAAAGGATATCGTCATCCTGGCGTTGCAAGGGCATGCCCGGCAGAATGGGAATCTTGCCCCCATTGTCTGGGGCATCGATGACGTAGGTGGGGACGGCCAAGCCCGAGGTGAAGCCGCGCAGTTGACTCATGACTTCGAGGCCTTTGGCCACCGGAGTGCGAAAATGTCCCGAGCCGGGAATGGGATCGCATTGGTAGAGATAATAGGGCCGGACCCGATGTCGCAGCAGGCCATGATACAAGCGTTTCAAGGTGTGGGCATCGTCGTTGATTCCCGCCAGCAATACCGTTTGCGCCCCCAGAGGTAATCCCGCGTCCGCCAAGCGACCCAATGCCACCGATGCTTCGGGCGTCAGTTCGTCGGGGTGGGTACAATGGATATTGATCCACAGGGATTTGAAGCGGCTGAGCAAGTTCGCCAATGCCGGGGTAATTCTCATGGGCAGCACCATCGGCACCTTGGTACCGATGCGCAGGATCTCTACGTGTGGGATATCGGCCAATCGTTGCAGTAGCACGCCAAGCTCTTCATCCCCCAGCGTCAGCGGATCACCGCCTGAGATGACCACATCGCGAATGCGATCGTCGCTGGCGATATGATCTACCGCATGGCGCCACTGTTGCCTGAATCCCTGAAATTTTTCATGTAGTTGCGTTCCGACCATCCGGGAACGGGTGCAATAGCGGCAATAGGTAGCGCATTGTCGGGTGGCCATGAGCAGGACCCGGTCGGGATAGCGATGGACCAGGCCCGGGACGACCGTTGTTTCTTCCTCCCCCAGAGGATCCACCAGTTCGCCCGGTCCCACGATTCTTTCGTCGCCGACCGGGATGTGAGTCCGGCGCAGGGCATCGCTGGCGTTGTCTGGGTCCATCAACGAGGCATAATAAGGTGTGAGTGCCACGGGAAGCTTGGGCTCGCCGCGTCGGAATGCCAGTTGTTCATCCGGTGTCAAGTGGAACATCTTCTGCAGAGCACTCACCCGGCGAATACGGTGACGCAATTGCCAACGCCAATCGCTCCATTCCGCCGAGGTGACGCTCGGGTAATGTTGCGCGCGAAATTGCTGACTACGTTCGTTTTCGGGAAATGTGGGCGATAGCCCGGGAAGGGAGTGGCAAAATTTGGAAAGGGGCTCCGGGGAGAGGGCAGGAGCTATCCCAGCACCTTCCGGAGGTTTATCTTCGCGATCACCTGATGGTTCGTCATCGCTCTCATGCCCCCCAACGGCATCCAGCGAGACTCGTTGGGTCACCGGCTGGGCCGAGCGGGAAATTCTTGCTTTTCTCATTTGGCTATCCCCTTAATTTCATTATTAAGTTCTGATTCATGGCCGTTAATGTTCGTGCGAGCCGCCAAAATCTGGGTTACGTATAATCAAACCAGAAAGTCTTGACAAGGTTTTTTTTTATTTGAAACACATTTTCTTGCCCTAGTCTGATTTTATTATCATAATCATTGATTTGAACACCCGCTTTTATGTGTTATCTTATTCTCGGGAGATCAACCCATCCCGGGTATTGTGGTCGGCAATGATGATTTAACGAAAGCAATGCGTGTGCCAATTGTGGGTGAGGCCATCATTCACATCAAGCAGTGGTTGGGTTGCCCACTCTGCCGGACGACGATCGCCCCCTGGTATCATCCATTAGAAAAATATCTATCTTGTATATTATAAACGATTCTTTTTGCCGAAAAGGGAGAAATGGGTTTGACACCATCCGGCAACGGGACTATGCTGCGCCGCAACATTGCTGCAGCGCAGCAATAGGATGGTCGGCGATGGATGTATCGGCATGGTGTTACCGCGGTTTGGGGTGGACTGGCCAAGTGAGTCGCCGTCAAGTGTAGATTTTTTTTTGTTTCACGAGTGGAGTCAAGCCCATGAAAATTGTCTATTCACACCTGCATCAATGCAAAACCTGCCATGGAACCGGGTTGATCACGCCGCCTCCGGGGACTCGGGCCTCGTATTTCCCTTGTGAACGTTGCATGGGGAAGGGGACGTTCGATGAGGACGACATCGTTCACCAAGTGGTCGATGCCATTCTTCCCCATATCATGAAAGGGTGTCAATGTTCCGATTCGCAAAGGAAGAAGGGAGTCAAATCACCCGATTGCAGCGTTCACGAACTCAACTTCCACGCCATGGCTCAGGCGGCCATTCAGATTGCGTCGCGTTTTGATTGAATCGTGGTGCCGTGTTGACTCATGTGATCGGTACCCTTGGGAAAAATTCGCGAGAGGAAAGGAGCGGGATAAAACATGGCGGGCCTTGGCGCCTGAACTCTGTGTTGGGAAGGGGCCAAACCCTTCCCAGCCCCTGCATCTTTAAGGGCTGCCGCTCAGACGTAACGATTCCCCATTTCAGGAGGCGCTGGCGTACTCAAGCAGCATCCTGATGATCCCCTTGTTGACTAGTTTTTGATCAAAGGAATATTTTTCCAGGAATTGGCGCAACAATCCCAGATCTCCTTGCCTGGCAATCAGCAGGTAGAGCATCAAGAATACCGAGACCCCTTTGATGATGTATTCGTGCCTGTTTCCTTGTTTGGTGCCAAAAATATTCTGTGCCATTCTGAATATTTTTTTGCAGTCTCTGTGCAGTGATTGTTCCAGGTCGGCAATCGTTCCAAGAACTGGCACGGACTGGACGGCCTGCAATAATATATCGCCGGCGTTTTGATCATACGCCAACCTGGTGTCGTACATTCCCGACAGCGATCGTTCGACATAACGAATCAGATCGCTGGTCAGGACGAAATTTTCCAGGGATTTGGCATCAACGGGGAGATGGGTTCCGGCCAGCGTGATCTTAGCCAACAGAAGGTCATCCAAATCTTCCGCCTGCCCGTCGCCCATGACATCCAATTCTTTTTCCTCGGGAGTCAGGGGACGTACCAGGGAACCTTTTCGTTTTGCACCCTCGGTGGGGGCGGAGGTATCCAATTTGACCTGGTGAGTCACAGGTGTCAGGAAATCTCTGACAAGATTGAGTTCGCCATCATACAATTCCATCAAATAGGCCAGTTGGGTATATTCTCGTACCTTTTCCTTCGGGAAGGCCTTATTGAAATATCCGAGGCTTTTTTCGGTTTTTTCCCAGGCATGTTGCATGATGCTGCATATCTGCACCTCGAATTTATAGCCGACGAACCGTTCATATTCTATGAGTTTGCGTCGATTTTCCGCGATCTGGACAATCATTCGGTGCATGGGATAACCTGGGTAGACCGGGTCCGCCTCCATGAGGAATTTGGGATCATGGTTTTCCAAAACCGAAAAATTTTCGGTAATTTTGTCGATCAACAGGGGGATTTCCTGGGAGTAGAAGACCACCACCCTGACCCCCATCAGGTCGCCGATTTCCCTGACCGAGGTCATGGTTCCCTCAGTCATTGTGGCAATTTTCCTGACCAGGTTGCCGAGATCCTTGACCCGTCCGTGGACTTGATAGGTATCGAATTTATTGACCCGGGCAATTTCGCGAATAATAACCGTCATTCCTACCAGGAATTCGTCATAGGTGTCCTTTTCTTTCAGGTATTCCGATACGATTCGTTCCGTAGTTGTCATTTAATCACCGTATGTTTTAATTATTTCTGCTATGGCCATCGTCAATTCTTTCTCGTCGTTTAAGGAGGATATGATATAAAATAGGACCGACAGTGATAATCCTCTGGCAACATAGTTGGGTTTACTGCTGCGATTGGTCAACAATTCTCTGGAGATATTTTTGATTTCCGTGGCATACTGCAGCATCAATTTAGTCAGGTCGTCCAGGGATAGAAATTTGAACCTTAGAGAAATTTTACTCAGGTCTATGATAAACGATTCCCTGTACTCCAATGGTGCTTCATACATATCGGCGATTTCGCGATCATAGCGGCGAACGATTTGATCGTTGAGGGCCAGATCGGAGAGGGCACTGAAATCGATGTCACTCTCCGCGACAGCCTCTTTGGAGGGGGCTGAAGCGGGAATGGCGGGAGCACCTGGGTTTGTTGTTGTAGCGGGATCATGCCTGGGCGTTTGATCCTCTTTGGTGGGGAAAATTTTGTCTTTTTCCCCCTGGCCGGCTCCGTCCCGTTTTGGTTCTATCCGGCCCGAAGTGGATTTTGTCTTTTTTTTCTCCTGATGGCTCAACGTTTTTATTTTCTTTAATTCCCGGTCAGCGATTTCCAAGACGCCAATGACACGGGAAAAGGCTCGCAGCAGTTCAGGATTTTCCGGTACCCCCCCCTTGCTGAACAACTGGGTTTGAAATTCGGTCCAGGCATGTTGCAGCAGGGATTTGACCTCAATGTTCAGCCTTAGGTTGGTAAAACGGCGGTATTCGATCCACTCTAATCTTTTGTCGATCATCCGTGTGACATAGTGCCGGGACTGGTAGCCGAAACGTCGAGGATTGCGGGTTTCGGGCCGGACGGAATAGTCGATGACCACCTTGAATTCGTCATTGATGATCCTTGAAATATTTTTGGCATCATCATCAAAAAAAGTTACTACCTTGATACAGACTAGATCATTGATATCACTAATATTAGATATTTTTTCCGCATCGCTGGTCAGGCTTTTGATCAAGGCCTCCCGGCCCATGACGGTGGAATTGATCGAATAGACATTGATGGCATTTTCTTTTACAAAGGCTTCAAATAATTTTAGATTGACTTCGGCAAAATCTTTGTAGACTCCAATATCTCTTTCGTATTCTGATATTATTTCACTTCTGAGTTTGCTAACGAGGTCTTCCATATCTTACCCATGCGTACCATCAAGGATGTTGAGGCCGGCTTCGCGCCGCCGGTACCAACCAGCACAGCCAAAAGGATTCGGCCATGGATGGCCAAGGCCGAATCCCCAAGACCGGCCTTGTTAACATACACGTTCCCGGCCCCATTGGGAAGCCGGCAGGAGAAAACTCTCCTTTTTCCTCTGCCACGGATACCGTTACGTGGGAGTCGATTGCATCAGGTTCCGGATCGGCATCCATATCCTGCCGGCCATCGTGATCGACGATGATGATCCCATGTTCATCGGAGCGGTTCCCAGCCCACTTGTGATCGGGTACAATCTGGTTCAAGGGACCGGGATGCCTTTCAGCCGCCAACGCCGTTAAGCGGGAACCACGGAATCGTTTCAGGGTCTCGGCCCCAATTATGGGAATGGGAGACCCTTTTTTCCAGCATCCGTCCCGATCATCCTGATGGCACAGGATACTGGCGGCACGAAAAAATGCATTTTGCTACCCCCCGAGGCCTATATGAATAAGATAATTGTCGCATGGGTGATGTTGCCCTTTCTGGTGGTCATCTCAGCCTGTAACCTCGGGGGAGGGGAGAAAAGCAAACATTCCGAGCCCACCGGTTCAGTTCAGATTGGCATCGCCTCCGGTGGTCAGGGGAGCCTGGAGTTTGCCGAAGCCTCCGGAATTTGCCAAATTCTTTCCCAGCTCAAGACCAAGGAAACGATCCACTGCGAACCATTGGCCAGCGGTGGCTCGGTCCATAACCTCACCACGCTCCAGGAGGGCAAGGTAGAACTCGGCCTTGCCCGTGCCGATCAGGCGCACCGGGCCTGGTTCGGTCGCCCCCCCTTCAAGGGTGTCTCTGAAAACCTTCGGGTCTTGTTTGCTCTGCACCAGGAAATCGCTACCCTGATATCCATTCCGGAAGCTCAGCTCAACAGCTTTCGGGATGTCCCCAGCAAGCGGGTCAGCCCAGGTGGCCAGGGTTCTGATAATGAAATTTTGCTGTCCGATCTGCTCAAATCCTGCGCTTTGGCCAGTGCAGCCTCAGTCCAGCCCGAAGCGGTCGATGTGGCGCAATCGATAACGGCGCTGAAAAATCGCTCCATCGATGGTTTTTTTTCCATGGTCAGTCACCCCAATGACGACTTGAAGCGATTTGCCCAGGAACGCGCCATGTTGGTTTTACCTTTGACGGATCAATGTCTGAAAAAATATGTCGGGCAACGCTCCTATCTGGAAAGTGGCAGCATTCCAGGTGGGGAGTATCGCGGTATCGACGCCGACGTCCCATCCATGGGGATGAGAATCTGGGTATTCGCTCACACCGGCGATGACGAGGCCATCGTATCCACCATCGTCGGTGCTGTATTCGATCACCTTGAAGATTTGCGTAAAATCCATCCTGCTCTGCGGCGTCTGTCACCTCGGTCCATGTTGCCCGAATTCAACATTCCCTATCACAATGGTGCTTTGAAATATTTTGCCAAACGCGGCTGGTTTGTCCTGGAAGGCAAATAATTTGAAAGCTCAAGTTTGAATTCGTTAATGGGAGGATGAAAGGGTCCGCCACATTTCCAAACGGACTCAAACTGGACCCAGTACTTCTATCTTGTCACATTCATTAATTGGAATGGATGGTTAACTATTTATTGATATATGAAAATATTGAAAGAAAAAAGGGGTCTGGGGGATTGCCCCCAGGGTTTTGACTTTGTTTTTGATTTTGATTTTCACGCGCCCTTTTATACGAAGCGTT
>JADFZF010000063.1 GCA_015232645.1 Magnetococcales bacterium
CCTTTGCCGTCACTGCCACCGATCACAATCCCACCAGCGGTCAGCCCGGAAAGGCCGCCACTTCCACCACCCATGCTGGACGCCACCCAGGAGGCCCCACCATTGGTGGTTTTCAAGATGATGATGTACTTTGCCCCAAGAGCAGAAAAATCAGGAGTCACCCCGGTCGCCCACACCCCCCCGGTAGGGAGGGTGATGGTTTTGGCGACAGAGGTATGCTGCGTGACGATCCAGGTGACCGTGGTGGCGGTGGAATCGAGGGCGTTGCTGATGGTGACCGTGGCAATGTTCTCGGTCAGGGTAGTGG
This sequence comes from Magnetococcales bacterium, assembly GCA_015232645.1. Taxonomy (GTDB): domain Bacteria; phylum Pseudomonadota; class Magnetococcia; order Magnetococcales; family UBA8363; genus UBA8363. Next base: position 308 of record JADFZF010000063.1, read on the forward strand.
TGAACACGTTCCCCGTGGACAGATCCAGCGTGATGGAGCCACTAGAACTTGAGGCGACGTTGAATGCCTCGGACCAGTCCTTCATCTTGGGCTGCCGCAACTCATGATCGGTCATATCAATCATCGCTGACCTGGTTTCGTCAGTATTGACCCGGGAAACGGAGGATGCGGAAAAACCGGCGTCAACAACACCATCCCCGGTGGTGGTGTTAAATTTGACCAAATTGCCGCTGACGGATGACCCCGTCCCGATGACGTTACCCGACCCGGACCCTGACGCCCCTTGCGGTCCCTGGGGGCCGGTCGCCCCGGTAGCCCCCTGCGGACCTTGAGGTCCAGCCGCCCCAGCCGGCCCTTGGGCACCGGTGGCTCCAGCCGGACCCGGGGGGCCTTGATCCCCCTGGGGGCCTTGGGCACCGTCAGCTCCGGCCGGTCCTTGGGCACCGGTGGCACCAGCCGGACCCGGGGGACCTTGATCCCCCTGGGGGCCTTGGGCACCGTCAGCTCCGGCCGGTCCTTGGGCACCGGTGGCACCGTCAGCCCCAGCCGGACCCGGGGGGCCTTGGACACCAGATGCCATCTCCAGGTTGCCGGTCAAAGGATTCAGGCGAAAAGCCATAACAACTCTCCTCAAGCGTAGGTGTAGCTGGCGCGATCATCCCAGACCGCGTTGAACTTGCAGCGGCCATTGGCGAACAAAATCGCCACAGGCCTTTGTTGATTATCGTAGACAATTTTACGGATCAGCCACTGGGCAGCGCCGTTCGTCACCCCGGGCTCTGCCAGACCAAGGTATTCCACAGTTCCGCTGGCGTCATAGGCATAGCGGGATGTCAACAACTCTGAAACACCGAGCGCATCCCGCAATAATGATTTTTGCATGGTTTCCGGCATTGAAATTCCCCTGTCATTATTCTATTTCATCAATATTTACAACGTCATCAGCTTTATGCTTCCGGTAAAACGTCCTGAATTTATTCGTACGGGCTGGAAGGATATGACTGGAGGCTCGTGGTGCCGGAACATAACGCTGAAGGTATCGTTATTCCATGTCAGCGTAAACACCGCTCCGGCCTGAGATGCCATGGCCTGGATCGATTCCACCATGGACTGCTCCAGCCATGTGACGGATTTCTCGGCGACCAGTGTCACCGGCCGCCCTCCGGAGAGCGCCTGAGACCATATCACCGGCGTTCCCGTCAGGCTTCGTTCGGTCTCCATGACGACCGGCGCCCAGTCATACCGGTCGGCCCACTGCAGAGACTCGGGAAGTATCAAGCTTCCAAGTTTTTTCACTGGCAAACCCTTAAAATATCGATCACCGTCGTCACTTTCGGGACGTGAATGACATGCTGGACCCCGGTGACCTGGCCACGCCAGGACCGACCCATCATGGCATCATGTACCTCTATCAAATGCCCAGGCATGATTCCGGGCCGGAACACACAGGTCAGTTGAATTTCCTGGAATTTTTCTCCTGAATCGATCGCCATGCGCCCTCGTGAAAGCATCTCCTGGGTGCCGACGAGAAGAGGGTCGCTGATGTCATCGCCAAAAAATTCACCATCGCCACGCTGGCAGATGATCTCGCCATCCCCGGATTGAGCCGTCACATCGCCGGTGACCTGGACCCGGATGGCAAAGCGACTTTGTCCCCCGCCAAGAGAAAAAGGCGCGCACAGCCCCCAAGCCGCAGCCTTTACGGTGCAGGTGACCCTGGCGATGGCCAAGCCAACGCGATCACTCATGACCGTGCGACCGTCGCTTCCCAGTCGCAATGCCCCCAGATCGTTGCCCAGCCATACGACGGCATCGATCGATGTCACCGGCTTGTCCAGGGTGGCCAGATTGGCCTGATCGAAGGCTAAATCCCGGGTGATCTGGTAGGCTTGTCTGGCGCGAGGGAAAAGCTCTCCCGCGGATGACGATGCCCGTATTCCGGCAATTTCGGATCCCGAGTGCGCCAGGAAGCTGACCGTCTCTCCCCCATGGAACACGGTCCTACCGGCGTTAAGGCCATCATCTCTGTCGTCGATCTCGACCGACAGGTCTGGGTTGCCAGGCAAATACCCTCGCACTACCACGCGGTTGACCCGTCTCTGAGACCGGTAGGACTCCCTGGATGACAAATTGTCCAAGGTGTCGGTCAGGATATGATCGACGGTCACCGATGACCAGGATGGGACGGGTGTTGGGAACGCGTGCCGAACAGCAAGGACCCCATCCGGCCTGGTCATGACGACCCCACCGGCAGCCCCGGCAATGGTCTTGATAATGTCCAAAGGTGCCGCTCTGGTTACAGCCAGCCGGCCACCAGGGATCCACCAATCAATCAGATTCCAGTCCACCGGCTGGCCCGCAACTTCTTCCGCAGCCGCCCGTGCTTGCACGGGCATATCCCATGTTTTGTCGAACAGCCTACCTTTGGCGGGGGATAATCTTGATGTCGGACTGATGGCAGCAACGACAAAGGATTCCTTTCTCCCTCCAGTGCGTTGCAATTCCTTGTTGTCCACGATCAGCGCGTAAGATTCCCCACCGATGGTCACCGTCAGATCGTCATCCACCTGAATGCGTTGGTAGTCGTCCGGAGTGGCGACCTGGAAGCGTGCCGTCCAGGCGTATTCGCCTTCGGCGATGCCCAGTTCGGCAGACAACACCTGTATTTTTCTACCGTTGTGGATCAATCCCATAGACCCACCTCCGAACGGGGGGCCGGCAGGAGACACCAGATGGCGGACATGTGGCTGGCGACCGGGTTGAATGCAAGTAGATCGAACGGCACGTTGCATTCGCCGTAGACGGGGACACTGAAGGCGTATGGAGCCACCGCGGCCTTGGCCAGATAGGACCGCAGCGACCAGAGGGACCGGCATTGGCCGACCACGGTGCAGGCAAAAGGCGATGACATCTCGGATGTGGAGCGGATGATATGGCTGGACCAGGCCTCTTCATGCACGCGGATGCCAAACGGGGCGCCCACCTCTGCTGCCATTTCCATGCCGAACAGGGCACGGCATTGGGACCACGGCTTCCCCGACAAAACGTAAGGGACCACGGCCTCCTGGCCGACATGAATGACGAAAGGCGACTCGCATTCCGATGCAATCGTTGCGGCATCGGTGACGGCCCATGCCGACACGCCGTCCCCTGCGACGCGAACACCAACATGTGATTCCATTTCTCCGGCGGCAGAAGCAGCCCAGGACGCTATCAGCTCGGTCGCAACCTGAAGGTCGAAAACCACCTTCGTTTCAGCTTTAGCAAAGCTGCCGAGGCTGTGAGGCGCCACAGCTTCAGACCCCACACATACGCCCTGCAGTGCATTAAAATCGTTGGCGACTCCTACCGATTGACGGCTGGATGAATCGTTGGCCGTCAAGACGGACCACGAAGCCGTGATGTCCGATCCGGCAAATCTGCCGACGCTATGAACGGCGTCGATCTCGCTGGCCGCCAGGATTGCCTCTGATATAACAATGTTGGATGCGGCCAGAGTGGAAGATGGCGCGCACATCTCCCGGCCAACACTTATGACAACAGGACCAGAGCATTCCTTGGCCAGCGAAACCCAAAACTCCGATATTTCGTCCTTGGCGGCGAGCACGCCCCACAAAGCCGCGATTTCGGATTTGACCCTGCCGGCGGCAAGACTGACAGGCGCCGCGCACTCGGAGCCGACATAAAGACCTGAACCCGAGGAACATTGGCTGCTGATCGTGGCATCAAAGGCCATGACCACGGAAAATCGTACCGCCCAACAAGGATCTCTCTGAATCTGATAGGTGTTGGAAAACCCTGTTTCCTGTCCTGAAAAAACTGCAACCCAACCCGGATCCCTGATCGGAGTGTAGAGATCGGAAGGAACCGCCTCCTGCGGAACAAGGACTGAAAACCCCGGATCGGACACGTCAACCTTTTCTGGCTACGATGAATGCGGTCGTCGAATTCGTTCTCAACGCCATGTAATCGACAGAATCTTTCTGGATGACCTCCTTGTTGGTCAGAAGGTTGTCCGGGATTCTCCAAACATCACACAGGGAGGAGATTTCTCCGTATGGCGCCGGCATCTGATCGGTCCAGTTGGAGATATACAAGGGGATGAACGGGATGTAGAACCCTCCAGCCCCGTTGGGAATTTTTTGGTTGGACCCCGAGGGGGCTGTCGCGAGAATATTGGCAGACCCCACCGAAGAGAAAACTACATTCGCCGAAACGCCCGTCTGCATGGCTTCCAGCCGATTCAGTATCCTTGGGGCATATCCCCCATAAAGGGTACTTGAGTTGGCGTACCCAAGATTGCCCCACACATAAGGTGGCATCCCATAGGCGATGGTATCGAACGGGAGCAATCTTGTCCGCTCGAAACACCCTGCAGGACCACTATACACGCTGCTCCCCCAGCCACCGGACGTATCCGCGCACAGCATGGCGAATCTTTGGCTGCTGAACACATGCATGACTCCGCCATTGGTCAGGTCCAGTCGCTGCGCAAAGTTTACATCATCGCTGTAATAACACCTGTTTGTCCCGGCATTGGTGAACGCATCCCAGGTCTCGTACACCTCCAGCCGGATAGAAGTCGTGGCACTGCTGTACAGCCGGATATACTTGAACTTCGTCCCGTCATCGGCCAACGGTGCCTTGAGCACCTTGGATCCCGATCCGCCATCGCTATCGTGCAACGCCCATCCGGCGGCGATGGTGGCCTGTATCAGAGTGTTGTTCTTGTCGCAACTGGCCGACAAATTATTCTTTTCGGTTTCACCGGTCAAAATGGCGGCCAGATCGGCTGTGATATTGGCCTGGGTGGCTCCGGCGGCGTAGGTGTATCTGGTGTACATGACAACCTCCTGCACTAATAGGCCCAGTAGTAAGGGGCGACGTAAGGCCCCAGCCCATAAGCGTTCACGGCGTGAGATAGAAAATAATCCCCGCTATCCTCTATCTTGCCGCTGGACCATAACGGCGGAAAGGTTACGGGGAGATCGAACTCCGATGGTTTATAGACCGTTGTTGGCGGCTCTGTTCCAGATGGATCCATCGGGGGCGTATGAATGAAGGCCAGATATTTCCAGATCAAGTCAAACATGAATGGATAATTGTTGTATGGATTGGGATAGATGGCATACGGATTCCCCTTGATACAGATCGATCTTCCGTAAGGCGAGACGGTCATTGCTACGAGCAGTCCGCCAGGGTGCAGGTATTTCCTGAAATCCCACGGCTCGGTCAATGCGCGGAGTTCGGCGGCGGTGAATTGAAAAGGAATCGCGTTCCATTGCGCGCCAAGGATCGCGTTTAAGGACTCGAGAGGATTGGCGTGATAAACCGGGGTTGAGTATGAGCCATTGACATTTCCGACGGCGACAGGACCCTTTTCGCCAACTGCCCGAAAATGCACTCCGGATGCGTCGAATTCAATCTCCTCAACCCCATCGCCGTCTTGAATGTAGTAACGAACATGATTTAGAAAGCTGTAAGCGAATGTATCAAGAAAACCACTGGGGCCAACCGATTCATGGTATAACCCCAAAACCGCATGGCTGTATGGCAAAACAGACCCGTGGCCGTGAGAGTCCACAAGCATCTTGCTGTATCCAACCTCAACACTGAGCAGGCTTTCCAGTGACAGAAGAGGCTTGCCTCGGCACACCCGAACGATTCTGCTGAATTTGTCCGATGGAATGGCCATCATTCCACCGTCGTTTTTTGAGTATGCCTGCCAAGCACATAGCCGTTGTCTACGGGAGCGGAAGTCATGTTCTCCGTAATAATTTCCAACGCATTGACGACATTCCCCAGCAGGTCGTACACAATGACCGGGGCGCCGTCGGCATCCGTTTCGAATACCCCGTAAACAATCCTGATGGTACGTTCGGTATCGGTGTAATCCGTCCGACCCGTCCTTGGATCGGGAGACGGAGACATGTCCTTCTTCGGCGATGGGAAACTTCTCACGATTTCGACGGTACGTTCGATTTCGGCCTTGCGTAGATTTTTTGTGGGTTTGGTGCGAACGATGTTGTTTTGCGGCCACTGCACCGACCTGGAAATGCTGGCATGAGCCATGGACAATCCAGCCAGCACAAACACCTGGATCGACGGGATTTCATCCCGGATTTGTTCCAGCCATGTGCCGTATCGTTGATCATCCACGTCGTATGAAACCTGATACAGCCTGTAGCGCCGGATGTGGGAGATGATCATTCCTCCCCATACAGGCTCCTGGGCATAAAATTCTTTCTTGCCGCCCATTTGGCGAAAAATCGGCCTTCCTCGATCTTGGCCTTGGGCATTGACGAAGCGGGTCGATTCGATGACAGATGGATCGCTGTCGCCATCGAACTGCAATGCATTGTCGCCGTTGAACTGGATCACCTCGATTTTTTGTTCTTCCCGCCACCCCAGCTCTTTGCATTCTGGATGACCGCCACCCAGAAATTGCATGGACAGAGGGTTTGGCCCGGAATAATCGACCTCCAGGAGGGCCGTACCCGGCACGGACGTGATGACGGACTGGACCTGACCGCGCAAAGGTTTTCTGATGCCGTTCGGCGGATAGGGGACCGGCGCTTGTTTATTGATGAAGTTCAAGAAGTCACGGCTCAATAACGCACCGGAAGATTCCTTGCCGGCACCGACGGACAGAGAATCCAGGCGCACCGATCCGTCATCGGCCGCCGCTGGCGGCTCGATATTGATCGTGACTTCAGCGGTGGGATTGGTCGTCACGCCGACTCACCCGACATGGCGAAGACGAAGTTGCTGACCGAGGAGCTATCGGTCCCCGCAGGCACGATGTGCTTGAACCACACCGGATAAGCGGCAGGGGTGGTGGTGAATGTGAGGCTGTCGCCGGCTTGCCATGTGCCACCCCATCCGGAATCTGCCAGCTCAAAATAAGGGTGGCCCGTAAAGTCGGGGTTATCCGGCGCGAAGGTCCCGCCGCCAATGGATCCCGTGCCCACCGCGCCAATCACGGCGCCAACGACGCTGTAGTTGGTCGGACTGGTGAATGTCAACGTCCAGACCTCACGGATGGCCCCGATGGCATCAGGAATGACGGGATGCAGAGTTTCGTCGTATGTCCCGCTCGCGGTGGTTTCGGTCCATCCGGTCACGGTCGGCTCAACGGTGCCGGCTTCAATCACCGACGAAACTCGGGTGTTGGAGGCCAGATACGGATTGGCCAGTACCTGCCCCGAAGCAAAAGTCAGAGTGGCCTGATCGCCATTCCATGCCACGCCGCCGGTAGACGCCAGGCGGATCCATTCCTCTTTCCCGGTACTGTCATTGACGTTGGCCTGATTGGACACTCGGATCAAATCGCCATCCTGAAAAACGGCATCATCGCCCGACTCTACCGTTACCACCACCGACGAATCCCCCACAGCAGCTCCGGATTGCAACTGCCCAACACCATACTTGCGCTCGGCGCCGGTGATGGCGGACTGGGTGCCGGTCTGGGTTGCCGGAAACATGACGATCCGGTCACCCCCGGCGGTCGATTGCTCTAAAAAAATCCTGGCGTTTTGCAGTGCCAGATTGTCGGCGCTGGACACCTTGAAAAACACTTTCCGATGGCGGGATGTGCCATTGGCCCGCTCTGCCTGAGACACATCCGGGAAGATGTTGTTCTTGACCGCGCTTACGATTTCATTGGCGGACATTCTGCCGCCGTTGGTGCCGGTATCGTTGACGCTCGCGGGTTTGTAATATTTGAGTTCCGAACTCTGTATGGCCATTGCCTCTCCTGAAAGTAAAAGTCGGTCAGACCTGAAACGTGGGCCGCAGCCCATATTTTTTTCTATTGGCAACACCATTTTCCACGCTGACATGGTCGCCAATGGACAGTCCGGGGCCGGGCTGCGCCTCCACAATCCCTCTTGATGTCGCCACCTGAACCTTGCCGCGCACCAATCCAATCACCTGCCCATGGACGGCGTTGCCAACAACAGTCATTCGTTGGATCTCCTGCATCACGTCCATGGCTATCGTCCCCGTTGCAGCATGGAAAAATCGTCGCGCAGCTGCCTGACCCGATCACGCGAGCCGAACAGGGCCACGGGAGGGGCGTCGTTGAAAGAAAAATTGAACTGCACCACGTCGGATGGTTGGATGGCGCCAAGGCCGGAGGGTTGCGGCACTGCCCCTCCAGCGGCAAACGCCAACCGGGGCACGTCCGGCATGGCAACCCTCCCCCCGCGAGCATACCCGGGCAACTGCTTCCTGACCGCATCCAAGGGGGCCGAGTTGATCACGGAAAGCAAATTTTGAAATATTTCCGCCCGATCCTTGCGGACGACGAACTCGCCGGCCTCCAGCAGGGCAGGTACGCGATCTCCGCCGCCATACCCTGGCAGGCGTCCGCCTTGGGCATAACCGACCATCCCTCCGGACGCCTTGGCCTCCAGGTGCCGGACACTCACCGTGACGGTCTTGTCCTTGAGATCGGCGAGCTGTCGGTTGATGGCGCTCAGGCTTTGATAAGCCTGGGCGACTTCCGCCTTCAGCTCCAGCCTCTTGATGGTATGATCCTGAATGGCATCCAGGTCACGCTTCAGGCTGGACACCTCGCCGCCGGCAGACTGGAGCGATTGTTTCAGCGATGCTGTCCCCCGGGCCTGGTTCGCAAAAGCCTTGGCAGCCGTGATCTCCTGCCTGTCATAAATGGATGTCAGCACCTCTCCCGCCAGCCTGACCCCTTCGATGGCATAGCGGGTGTCCTGGATGTTGGACGTAGCGCTGCCGATGCTGGCATAGGCATCCTGGGCTTTGCGCGCCAGTTCTTCGGCCCATTTGGCATCTTCCGGGGACAGTTTGGTTTGAGAAAGTATCTGGCGAGCCTGCATGATCCGGGTATACCCTTCCATCGCCCGGGAGCGGTCGCGCTCCTGTTCCGTCATGGTCCGCTCGGCAAGGCTCCGTATTTTTTCTTCCGTGGTCATGCTGGCGGTGCGCTTGCGTTCTTCCAGGGTCATGATTTCCTGGTAGAGTCTCTTTTCCTCGGCGATACCGTGTTCGATACGCTGCGTCGTCGCATGGACCGATTGTTCGGCAGCCCTGATTCTGGCTTGCAGAGTTTCCTGTTGCAGGCGTTTTTCCTCGGCAGCCAACTGTTTTTCCAGGTTGGCGATATTGCCGGCGGTCACCTCTCGCTTCAGGGACAAATCTTTGATTTTTTGCGCCAACTCTTCTGCTGATTTGCTGGCGTCCCGCATGGATCCGGATAAACCCACGGTCGCCCTTTCGGCTTCCATGGTCATGCCGCGATAGAGAGAAACCGCCTGTTGAATGGCCGCCGGATCGGCATGAATCTTTTTCATTGCCGCCCCAAGATCCTCGACCGACATCCCCGCTTTTTGCGCCTCGGCCAGGAGGGCATTCAACCCTTTTTTGGCATCGTCCGACTGCCTGCGCAATTCCGCCCCGCTTTCCTTGTACTTCCTATAAAACCAACCATCGAACGACAGGCGCAACATCGTTTGGCCGAAATTTTCTGCCTCGTCGGTGCCGATGGCGAACCATTTTTTCAAGCCTTCGGCATACTTTGCCCTCTCTTTTTCGGCTGTGACAAACGCTTTGGCCTGAGTCTCCAGCTGCATGGCAAACGTGTTGGTATCGTTTTGTTTCAATTCAATGAGGTAAGCATGCAGCGCCAAGGTGTTATCCTTGGTCGCCGACCCCACCTTGGCCAAAATCCTTCCCCGCTCATCAACGGAAAGGTTGGCATTAGGTATAATTTCTGCCAGTTTTTCCTCGGCGTCGGTATGTTCCTTGGTCCCAAGGGCCGTTTCGGCGAGGGTTTTCTTCAACGCCTCAAGACTCTTGACCTTGCCCACCGTTTCTTCCCGATTCTTGGCCAGAGCCGAGGCATTTTCCAGCAACGGTGGGATGTTCGACTCTGTAGCCTTGTAAAAGGCATAGGCCGCCACGCCGGCGGCGGTCAATGCGGCCCCCAGTGGGGTGATCGTGAACGCAAAGGCTGCGGCGGTGAGACGCGCAAGCGGTGCAATCAGCCCCACGATCCCAGACTGAATCCCCGCCCACACCATACGCAACGCGCCAAAGCCGGCGAGTGCGGTACCCGCCGTCGTCGCCTCTGCCGACAGGGCCGCAAGCGGCGCTTTCAGCCCCACGATCCCAGCGCGAATGACCGCCCACACCATACGCAACGCGCCAAAGCCGGCGATTGCGGTAACCGCCGTCGTCGCTGCCGCTGACAGGATGGGGAACTCTTCGACCAGACTGGCCATCCCCTGGGCCAGGAAGGCCACCGCCTTGGCAGCCCCCACGACGACCGGCAAGAACGCCGTCCCCAGGTTGGTCCCCGCTTCGACCAGGGCGTTTTTCGCCAGTTGCAACTGCGCTTCGCTCGTCTTGATCCGCTCGGCGAATTCCTTTTCCATCGACCCGGCGTAGTTGCTTTCCTTGCCGACCAGCCCCAGGGCATCTTTGTATTTGTTCAGTCCGGTCAGGAGGATGGCGATGTCATCCGCGTATTCTTTCCCGAACAGCTTGGCTATGGTTTCTACCTGAGCTTGTTTATCCAGGACTTTCAACGTTTCCAGGAACCGCATCAATGTTTCCTGCGGTTTTCTGGCGATATCGGCGGCCAGTTGCTTGGCGCTGAACCCGATGGATTGCAGCGATGCCTTGAAGGCTTCATCCTTGGTGTTGGCCGACTGCAACGTCAACAACAGGGCATTGATGGCGGTGGCGGCGATCTCGGGAGGTCTGCCGAGGGAGAGGAAAGCCGTCGCCAATGCGGCAGTCTCGGCATTGGCCAGTCCGAATAATCTACTCATGCCGCCGACACGGGCCATGACATTGAGGATATCCCGCTCCACCGCGTTGGTATTGTTGCCCAGATGGTTGATGGCATCACCCAGGAGGCGGGTTTCGGGCACCGTCAGGCTGAAGATGTTCATCAGTTTGCCGATATCCTTCCCTGCCGACTCAGCGCCGATCTTGAAAGCGGTACTCATCTTGGCGGTGACGTCGGTGAAGCCTTTGATGTCCTGAGAAGCGATCCCCATCTGCCCGCCCGCTTCGGCGATCTTGGCCAGGTCCACCATGGCCACAGGGATCTGCCGGGACATGTCTTTGATGTCGGCGGTGAGTTCCTTGAACTGCTGCGGAGTCGTAAAATCCACAACCTTTCTGACGTCCGACATGGCCGATTCAAAGCTGATCGCCTCTTTGACCGCCACCGCAATGCCGGCGCTGGCGACGGCCAGTTTGATCAACTGTTCCCGGACCAGGGCGAATTTGGACGCCAGGGAGTCAGCGCCATTGCGGGCGGCAATGATTTTTTCGGTCATCGAGACATGGGCGCGGGCCAACTCCGCAGCCGACAAGGCTCCGGAAGCCCGTAATCTTTCATAGGCGGCGCGTACCCGGTCGATTTCGCGCTCCGTATTGGGTTGTGGGGCCAAACCCAGGACATTCCGGGCCGACTGGAGTCTTCCCTGTTCCTTGGCCTTGGCCGTTGTGTTGGTCAAAGCCACCTGGAGTTTGGCTTGCTCTGCTGCCAGATTTCCAGTATCGACACCTGCGAGCTTCAGGCGCCCCCGCAATCCGTCAACAGCCACGGCATTTTCCGCTACCGTCCTGGTTGTCCGTTGCACGGCATCACTGGCACGCCGGTAATCATTGGCAAGGGCGTTGGTCTGCAACCTCAAGTCTTGCTGTTGGGATGAAAGATCTTTCAACCGGTCCTTCAGGTCGGCCAATTCTTTGGCTTGTTCCGCGGTCAGTTTCTTCTTCGGAACGGCGTTCAAGTCGGAGATGCTTTTCTTGACGGCTTCGACAGCCGCTGGCATCCGGTCAAGCTCCAGTTTGGAACTTCGCCATGCGTTCCCAAGACGCTCGGCCTCGGTTTTCAGACGGGTAAGGGTCTGCCCGGCTTCGGCGCCCCTGGCCGTCATTCCTTCCAGACTCTTGATGTTGGCCAGGGATTGATTGATCTGGCTCATCTCCTTGACCGCCGCCACGCTCATGCCTCTGAACCCGGCAACCATGGCGCGCTGCGACTCGGCAACCCCGGTCTGGAAGTCTTTGGAATTCAGACCCAGAACGATTTCTATCTTATTGTTTGACGGCATCGTTCAACACGTCCACAACAGAGAGGAAAACATCCCACGGGTAATTCCAGGCATCGAGATATCCGTGAAATATCATGGTGGCGACGGCCCGTTCTAGATCGCGGCACGCGCTTCCAGGATCTTGCGACCAGCCGTCTGCAACCGGTCGCGCAGGGCAAAAAAACGGGGGTTGACCCGGCGGCAGGCCTCGATGACCGGCTCCAGTTGCGACGGGGTCCATTCGTCCAGGTCCCTGATGTCGGTCATACGGCCAACGGCATCCAGGTCGGCGTCGTCGAACAGCTCGTGTCGCACCAGATCGAATTCATCATCCTGCACGGTCATCTCCTTGAACCAGGCGCGAATTTCGCCCACGGTCAATTCGGAGACGGTAACGGTTTGGCCGTCGGTTTCAATCGTGTCGCTGCAACGCATGGTTGGGTATCCTTTCGATTCGGATTGGAGTTATCAAGCCGCAGCCTCAAGGATTTCCTTGTAATACCGACTTTTGCCTGTCGGTTGGCTGTCATCGGCCAGAAGCACGCCCGTCATCGCCACCTTGGCCAGCTCCTTGGTCACAAGCGCCAATTCCGACGCGGGTGACAGCTTGACCTTATACATGTGGATGATTCGAGAGCGGCCATCCTGCGCCAGATTGGCCCCCTGGAAGATCATGGTATAAACCTGGTTGGTCGCGGTCATGGCCTCCACCGCCTCTTGCGCGGGGTAGGAATAACTGACCGCAATATCGGCATCGTCGGCGATGGAGCTGGCGGGAGGAATGTACAGGCCCGAAGCGTTGGCGACGTAATCGGCGCCGGCATCCTTTTCCGCATTCCCGACCTTGACAGAGGTTATTGTCGGTTTGATGTATTTCAGGGGGACGTAGGACCCCTTCCAGGCCTTGTGGGCTTCGTCGGTCACTGTGCCCGCCGCCACCACGGAGGCCGTCCCCAGACTGGCCAAGGCCAGATTGTCCCGGGTCAATTCGTGAATACTGAACGATACCTTGACTTTCTTGACCCAGGAGACCGATTCGGCAACACCACCGGCAATATCTTCAAAGTTTTCCAGTTCCTGGGTTTCCTCCTCCAGGGAGAGCTTGAGTTCTTCAAAAATCCCAATGTCACGGATCGCTCCGCCATACAGTCCCATCAGGAGTTTGCCGCGACCGGCGTAGGTGTATTTTTTGAGCCCCATGTTTTCCTCTTCAGGTTTCAG
>JADFZF010000064.1 GCA_015232645.1 Magnetococcales bacterium
ATGGTTGTCTCAAATTAATGAAAGTAACAAAGTGGAAATAAACAGTTTAAAGTAAATTAACGCTTATGGGGGATTGCCCCCAGACCCCTTTTTCCTTCAATGTTCCCGAACCGGGGGATCTGAATGATTACGATAAAATGACCAATTATCACTGATCAATATCCCCCTGCGTCAAATGGTGAAGGAAAACTGAATCCGTGCTAGACTTAGGGTCAGAAGTTGAAAGTTAAGGTTGCGAATTGATGGGGCTGCGCTTGAAGACTTGGAGAATAGAATGAAAAAACAATATATTGCGACAGCAGTCCTGGTCATTGTTTCACTTGTCTATTTCCTAGGAATCCATGCGGAGGAACCCAGGTCGGCCCTCTCCGCCGCGACCACAACCGCCTCCTCTCTCCCGGCAGCCACGGCACCGACCCCAGCCGCGACGACTCCGGGGACGGCGACGATGCCCTTGCCCGTATCGACTCCGAAGCCGGAAACCTCCCCTCCGGTAGCAACGTCGCCGGCCACCACCCCATCTCCACAGGCCATATCGACGCCAACCTCCGCCACCCCGCTTCCGTCATCCACGGGCACTTTCCCTGCCACCGCCCCAACAACCACACTGCCCCCCCCCAAATCATCCGTTGCCCCGGTCGCCCCTGCCCGAAGCGCTACTGCGGCTCCGATCACCCCAGCAACCGCCAATCTTGGCGATGTCTCCGGGACCTACGACGTCCACGGCGAAGAGGCCCTCAACAAGGAAGGGTATCAAGGAATCGCCACCGTCACAAAAAACGGCGATGTCTACGCCGTCCTCTACAAGGATGAAGAGGCCACGGTCCATGGCGTCGGCTTGGTGGACGGGATCACCTTCAGCGTCGCCTATGTCTCAGAAGGTACCCCGGCTGTCCTGGTACTTAAATCGATGTCCGACGGTACGTTGCGCGGACCCTGGGCCTATCGCGGCGAAAACGTCCCCAGTTCGGAACTGTGGCAGCGCCGGTAGAACCTATTGCCCCTCATGTCACCCCGTTTTCAGGATTCCGTCATGTTCATTGGACCCCAAATCACGCTGACCATGGCCATCCTCATGGCTTGGCTCCTGTCGGGTAACGCGGCCCTGGCCGCCCCATCCCCCTCCTTCGACTGCGCCAAGGCCCGTACCCCCATCGAACTCCTGATCTGCGACGATGAATCCTTGTCCCAACTCGATCGGGATATGGGTAAGGCCTACACCTCGGCCATGCATATCCTTCCAGAAAAACAAAAGAATGAACTCAAACAAGAACAACGCCAGTGGCTTGCCAACCGTCTGGAACGTTGTCACGTGACCAACAAAACCGGTGAACGTATCAAAAACCCCGCCAGGGCGATTTCCTGCCTGCTGAAACTCTACCAAAACCGCATCCACGATTTGTCCGCTGCCACTGCCGAGGTCACGCCACCTGCATCCTCCTCCTTCGCCGAAACCCGCGTCAACGCCAAAATCGAAATGGTCAGCCCCCGGGGGGTGGTCAGAAACATCCGACAGGTGGTCGTCCGTTTCAACCGCTCCATGGTCCCCTTCGGTGACCCCCGGGCCGCCGATCCCATGCAAATCACCTGTCCAATCCCGGGAAAAGGTCACTGGGCCGACGATCGCAACTGGCTCTACGACTTCGATCATGACCTCCCCGCCGGCGTTCAATGCTCTGCCCATCAAAAAAAGGGGCTCCAAACCTTCGACGGTCTACCGCTGACGGAGGATGGCAGCTTTTCCTTTTCCACCGGGGGACCCAATGTGGTCACCCTTCTTCCCGATGAGGGCACTCAGGAAATCGACGAAGACCAAATCTTTCTCCTGGGTCTGGATACCCCGGCTCGATCCGCCACCATCATTTCCCAGATGCATTGTCAAACCCCAGGGATCGCAGAAAAGATCGGTATCCGCATCCTCTCTCCGGAGGAACGCAAACCCCTGCTTTTGGCCTCCGAAAGCCTGATCGATTATTATCTGGATCGATTGTCGGGATCAGAAAGCGCGGTCTGGAAGGTCAGCTTCGGCATGGATGCCAAAACCGTCGCCAGCCAGGCACTGTTCATGAAACTCCTGGACCATGCCGATCCCCCCATCATCGCCGTCCAATGTCAACGACATTTTCCCCCGGGAAGTCAAATCGAACTGGTCTGGGGAGCAGGAATCCAATCGCCCTCGGGAGTGGCTTCCGCCAACGACCGGGTGTTGCATTTCAAAGTGCGCGAACCGTTCTTCGCCCGGTTATCCTGCGAGCGGGTCAACAAAGATGCCGATTGCCTGCCCATCAGGCCGTTCAGCCTGCATTTCAATGCCCCCGTATCCCGCGTCATGGCCGAACAGATCGTCCTCCGCCGGGAGAACGAAACCCGCCGTCCCCATTTTACCGCCGACCAGGCCCAAGACCCATTGGTCCAGTGGGTCAAATTCGAGCCACCCTTTCCGGAAAACAGCACCTTCGCCCTGGAATTGCCGGCAGGATTCAAGGACGATGCCGGTCGCGACCTGGCCAATCGTAACGAATTCCCCCTGCCCATCAAAGTTGACGAACTTCCTCCCCTGGCCAAATTTCCCGCCAGTTTTGGCATCATCGAAGCCAAAGGCGAGCCCGCCCTTCCGGTCACCCTACGTAATCTGGAAACCGTGGTGATGGAAGATCCCGGCTCGGCCAACCAAACGGCGAGCGCCCCGTCCCAGGAACAGGCGCAAGTGCGCGGACGAATGCTGAAAGTGCCGGATCCCAAAGACTTCCCCGCCTGGTTCAAACGCATCCACGAAGTCCAGAGAGAAAAAAGCCACTATGATCAACAAACCCAGGAGTCCGTCATCGACCAGATGATCGGTGAAACCTCGGTGTTTACCGATCGGGATACGCCATCCCTTACCACTTTCAAACTCCCCAGACCCGATGGCGCCAAAATCTTCGAGGTGATGGGCATACCGATGCCAGGACCTGGTTTTTATGTGGTGGAACTGGCCAGCCAACGCCTGGGGGCGGCACTGCATGGTCAAGAGAAACCTTACTTCGTACAGACGGCGGCACTGGTCACCAACATGGCGGCCCATTTTTTCCGTGGCCGGGAATCCTCCCTGGTGTGGGTCACCGCCCTGGACAGCGGTCTCGCAGTCGCCGGAGCCGACGTATCGATCCTCGACTGCAATGGTCACATCTATGCTCGGGGCCTGAGCGACAAAGACGGGCTGTTGAGAATTCACCAGGAGCTGCCGGCGCTCTCCACCCTGCCGCAATGTCCAGATGGTGGTCGCTTCTATATCGTCAGCGCCCGGATGGAAGACGATATCACCTTCGTTTTATCCTCCTGGAATAACGGCATCGAACGCTGGGCCTTCAATCTTCCCGGTCCCCGCACCAACAAACCCATCCAGATCCATGCCATCCTCGACCGCAGTCTGTTTCGGGCCGGCGAAACGGTCCACATGAAATATCTGCTGCGCAAGTCGGAAGGACAGGGATTCGCCTTCCCGGACAAATCCCTGTGGCCAAAAAAAGCGATCATACGTCATGCCGGCGGTGGCAACGAATACCCCCTTTCCCTCACCTGGGATACCGCGGGGGTGGCGGAAAGCCGTTTCGACATCCCCAAGGAAGCCAAGTTGGGGACTTATGAAATTGTTCTCGACAGTCTGAATGCGGGCAGCTTTCGGGTGGAAGCCTTTCGCGTCCCTTTGATGAAGGGGGTGATCAAACCGGTGGAAATCGATGTGATCAACGCCTCCCAAGCCCAGTTGGATGTCCAGGTGAATTATCTTGCCGGTGGTGCCGCCAGCCTAGCCCCCATCAAAATCCGCGGCATGCTGCAATCCAAATCCGTGACCTTCCCCGAATACCCGGAATTCACCTTTGCCAACCATGCCATCCAGGAAGGCCGGACCGAACTGGGACGCAGCCGCAACGATGATGGCAATGAGGAGGCTTCGGAAACGGGTCCAGAGGGAAGACGACACAGGAAGGATCGCCCATTGGCGGTCGTTGCCACCCACCTCGACCAAGCCGGTGGCGGACGGGTGATGCTGAGCGGCTGGGAGGCCATCCGCGAGCCCAAAAACCTCCAGGCGGAAATGGAATATCGCGACCCCAACGGTGAAACCCAGATCGCCTCGACCCGGGTCAACCTGTGGCCTTCGGCGGTGGTCCCGGGAATCCGGATGGACAAATGGTTGACCGATCACGACCAAATCGGGCTCAACGTACTGACTTTGAACACCGCTGGCCAGGCGGTGGCGGGGATCCCGGTCACCGTGGACATCCTGGAACGAAAAACCTATAGCCATCGTAAGCGTCTTCTTGGTGGGTTCTACGCCTACGACCAATATGAAGAAATAAAGAAGATCAAAGAGTTCTGCTCAGGAAGAAGCGATGCATCAGGACGAGTGGATTGCCAAGGGGCGGCCCCGGCCAAAGGTAATCTGATCGTTCAGGTGCGGGTGACGGACGCCCAAGGCCATGGAAGCTCTGCCCATACCGAAATCTGGGTCCCCGAGGATCAAGAAGGTTGGTTCACCGCCCGGGAGGGTGACCGCATGGACCTGTTGCCTGAAAAACGACATTACGAACCGGGAGATACCGCTACCTTGCAGGTCCGCATGCCGTTCCGGCAGGCCACCGCCCTGGTGGTGGTGGAACGCGAGGGGGTCATGGAAACCTCCGTCCAACCCCTTCAGGGACAGACCCCCCTGGTGTCGGTTCCGATCCTCGGCAACTATGGACCGAATGTCTTTGTCGCCGTCTTGGCGGTGCGCGGACGCAGCGGTGACAGCCAACCCACCGCCATGATCGACATGGGCCGACCTGCCATGCGTCTGGGTATCGCCAATTTACAGGTGGGATGGCAGGATTATGCGTTGAACGTCGGAGTCAAGGCGGATCGAGCGGTCTACACAACCCGCGACAATGCCGAAATCACCGTCACCGTCCAGCGGGCCAACGGTAAACCACTGCCTGCCGGGGGCGAAATGGCCCTGGCGGCGGTCGATGAGGGGCTGCTGGAACTCATGCCCAATGCCAGCTGGAACGTGTTGGAAGGGATGCTGGTCGAACGCGGCCTGGAGGTGGAAACGGCCACCGCCATGGGTCGGGTGATCGGCAAACGCCATTTCGGCAAAAAAGCGCTCCCTCAGGGGGGGGGAGGTGGCCGTTCCTCGGCGCGAAAGCTGTTCGACACCCTGCTCATGTGGCAGGGCCGAGTCAAGCTGGATTCCAATGGGATGGCTAAAGTCAAAATTCCGCTGAACGACTCCATCACCGCATTTCGCATCGTCGCCATCGCCACCGCAGGGGCCAACCTGTTCGGTACCGGATCGACCAGCATTCGGGCCACCCGTGAGGTGATGCTGTTTTCCGGTCTGCCACCGGTGGTGCGTCAGGGCGATCGGTTTCAAGGGGAATTTACCGTGCGCAATGCCGGCGAAAAACCCTTTCAAGGTCGGATTCAGGCCGTTGTCACCCCGCAAGGGCCGACGGAACTGCCAGTACAGGAGGTCACCCTGGCCCCTGGAGAAGCCAGGGAGATCGTCTGGAACCAGATCGCCCCCGCGGCAGGCCACCTGACCTGGGAGGTGGAAGTCCAGGGGGCCCAGGCTTCCGACCGGATCCAGGTCACTCAAGACGTCCTTGATGCGGTTCCAATACGGGTCATCCAATCCACCTTGTCGCCAATCGACAAGGTGACCCGCATCCCAGTGGCCACCCCTCAAGGGGCATTGCCGGGACGCGGCGGTTTGGAAGCCTCCCTGGCCGCCCGAATCACCGACGAATTGTCGGGAGTCCGGGAGTACATGCAAAGCTATCCCTATACCTGCATGGAACAACGCACCTCCAGAGCCATCACCTTGAATGATCATCCACTTTGGGACCAAATTGTTGCCTCCCTCCCCAGTTACCTGGACCAGGATGGTTTGGTTAAATTTTTCCCCACCTCTCCCTGGGGCAGCGACGCCCTGACCAGTTACATACTGGCCGTCTCCGCTACGGCGGGCTGGACGATCGATGAAAAACCGCTGCAAAAAATGAAAAAAGGCCTGACCGCCTTCGTGGAAGGCAAAATATTACGCCAGGCGCCACCGGTCACCCCCGATCTGGGGATACGCAAGCTGGCGGCACTGGCGGCACTCGCCCGCCTCGACACCCTGGACCCCAAACTGCTGGGCTCCATGGCCATCGAACCTGATCGGTGGCCGACCTCGACGTTGATCGACTGGATCGACCTGTTGTCCAGAATGAACTCATGGCCCGACCGCGATCACCGAAAAAGAGAGGCTTTGACCATTCTGCGAGCCCGACTGAACTTTTCCGGCACCCACATGCGTTTCTCCACCGAAACCAGCGACTATTTCTGGTGGTTGATGATCTCCCCCGACGTCAACGCCAACCGGGCACTGCTGGCGGTGATGAACGAAAAAGAGTGGCATGAGGATGCGGTCCGCATGCTCAAGGGTACCCTGCTCAACCGCCAACGGGGTCATTGGAGTACCAGTACCGCCAATGCCTGGGGAACGCTGGCGGTGCAGCAGTTTGCCAAAACCTTCGAGGGGGTCCGGGTGACGGGGACGAGTACCGTTATCAGTGGCGAGCATCGACAAGAGCTTTCCTGGTCGTCGCTCCCCAAGGGGGGACGCCTCGACCTGACCTGGCCCCCAGGTGCGGCAGAAATTCTGGTCCAACACCAGGGATCGGGAACACCCTGGTTGACGTTGACCAGTCGCGCCGCCATTCCCCTTCAGGATCCGGTTGTTGCAGGCTACCGGATGCAACGCCATCTGACCCCGGTGACGCAACAAAAGGACGGCGAATGGCATCGGGGCGATGTCTACCGGGTGCATCTGGAATTGGAAGCGCAAACCGATATGACCTGGGTGGTCGTTGACGATCCGATCCCCGGCGGCAGTACCATTCTGGGAGGAGGTCTGGGCAAGGATTCCCAAATCTTGACCCAGGGGGAGAACAAACTGAACACGATTTGGCCCGTTTTTACCGAACGAACTTTCGATTCCTTCCGCGCCTACCATGATTGGGTGCCCAAAGGTCATTGGACGCTGGAATACACGGTACGTTTGAACACCCCGGGAGTGTTTCGACTGCCGCCGTCTCATGCCGAAGCCATGTATGCCCCGGAAATATTTGGCGATCTTCCCAATCAGGAGATGACCGTTCTCCCCTAGGTGAGAGACGGACCCGGGGGACGCCATGGTGCTTTCCAACGACGCACGAGCACCGATGCCAGGATGACGGAAGGCCTGCAAAGGACGCTGGATGTCCGTTTGATCATCCATCACCTTGTTCAAGGCTGCTGGTCGATCCCTGCTCCATTCATCGGATCCCGCAAAACCCCTCCCTGTGCAAGCAAGGACATGGCTGGCGAGCCAGTCGCCCAACAGGGGACGCCGATCACCGTTGGTCGGAAATCAGGAGATAGATGATCCCCCCCGCCCGGCACCGTAGGGGCCATCCCATTTCCTGGCGACGCTGCCGCAGGTTCAACTTTCAGGATGGACGGTTGCGTTTATGGTTTTCAACCAAAAAAGGGTCGCTCCCGCCACCGCCGCCGGCATCACCAGACAATTGAGCAGCGGCACCATCATCGTCACCAGGATCGCCGCGCCGAATCCCAGGCTGACAGGCCAATGACGACGCAAATGTCGCCGTACCGCACGACCATCCAAACCGTGATTGGCCATGGGATAGTCGCCGTATTCCACGGCAAGCATCCAAGCGGAAAATACAAACCACAGAGGGGCAAGAAGAGTATTGGCAATCGGGACGAAAAACAGGATGAAAAACCACACAAGCCACTTTGAAAAATAGAAAATTTTTTCGATTTCGTTGAAGATGACGTGACCAGGATCCTCGGACAGCGGCTTCACGCCGGTGATGGCCCCCTCCACCTCCGCGGACAAACGGCTGTTGAAGGGTGAAGCCAAAAGATTGGCCACGGCGGTGAACATGGAAAAAAATACCAGGACCATGGAGAGGATGAAAAACGGTCCCAGCAACCAGTTCAACCAATGGAGCCAGGTCGGCAGAAAGGTGGCCGCCCACCCCAGCATGGCCTGCACCCGCCCCACTCCATACCATACCCCCAAAGCGAAGAGGATGGAATTGACCAACAGCGGGATAAAGACGAAACGTCGTAGACCGGGCTGAAATACCAGACGCAACCCCTGAAAAAAATAAAAGGCACCGCGAACCGGAGCCATCACGACCCCCCTTGCCATGCCTGAGCGCGGCGCCAAGCCTCCTCAAGTTGCTCGGGAGTCAAATCTTCTCTGGCGATGGCGAGATTGTCTTCCGCATCCTGCATTCCCTGACTCTGAGCCAGAATGAACCACTTGGCCGCCTCGATCAAATCTTCGGCCACCCCTTGTCCGGTGGCGTAGAGGATGCCCAAATTGTTTTGCGCCTTGGCATCGCGTTGCAACGCCGCTTTGAGAAACCACTCATAGGCCTTGCGGACATCGGGGAGCACCCCCATCCCTTCCAGATACATGGTGGCCAGATCATGTTGCGACAGCGGGTTTCCCTGCTCGGCAGCCAGGGTATGCCATTTGAGCGCCTCGGGGTAGTTCTGTTCGACCTCACGGCCTTCCAGGAATATCGCTGCCAAATCATGCTGAGCCTTGGGATCCCCCCATTCGGCGAAGGTCGCCAGCGTGGTCAGATAGTCGCCCTCATCAAGTTCGTGGAACCCTGGAGGCGCACCGCTACCGGGCATCATGAGTGGTTTTGCTTTGGTCGGTTCTGCCATGGCCTTCATTCTTCCGCCCCCTTGGGAGCCGTCGGCTCCACCAGCGCATCGTCGCGATTTTTTTCCAGACGGGCACCGTTCTTCCAAAGAAGGTTCCGCGCCTCCTCATCCTTGACCTTGTTCAACACCGTCTCGCCCGACTTATCCCTGGCATTGGGATCCGCTCCATGTCCCAACAAAATTTTCATGACCGATTTGGCATTGGCCAGGGTCGCCATATGCAATGGCGTCAACCCCAACTGATTGGCCTGATTGACGTCGCCACCATGGTCCAGCACCATTTCCACCAGGTCAGCGTCTCCGAGATAGGCGGCGCTGGCCAGCACCCCGCCTCCCAGGTTGTCCAAAACCCGCACATCGGCCCCGGCCTTGACCAAAATTTTCGCAGCTTCCACCTTGCCACCCCGCAAGGCCAACACCAACGGTGTATACCCTCCGGAATCACGGGCGTCCACCGAAGCACCATTGGCGATCAGCCAAGCCATCACCTCAGCCCGCCCCCCCATGGCCGCATGATGCAAAGGGGTTGATCCAAAACCATCCGCTTCATTGATCTGATCTTTTGTGGCGGCGACCAACTTTTTCACGGTTTCCAGGCGTCCCTGGTACGCGGCCTGGTGCAATGGACCCGCCCACGCCACACCGCTGGCCAACCAGGTATGAACGGCAATCACTATCCCGACCCGCCAAATCACCGTCACCATCCGATCCATGGCATCCATTCCCCTCACGGTTTCAAGGCTGCGACCAGACCTTCCTTCTTGCTGGCCACCCTGTTCAACTGCGCCAGTTTACCTTGAATATCCTTCCCCGACAGAACAAAAGGTTTTTGACTACGAACCCCGACCGGCAGAGAGGCAATGGCCTGAACGGCTTCATTGTAGCTCGCATAGCGACCGTAGTAGAGCAACAGACGATCCTTGGCCACGGGAAATGCATACAGCTTGTCTTCTTCCAAACCCAGGTTGGCCTTGGCCAGATATTGTTTCAATCCCCCCAGGTTCGACCGGCGCACCGACATCAACTGGATACTGAAAGAACCGTCGTTCTTGCCGGCAGTCAACCATTCCTGCGCCGCATGAATGCGTTCATCCAACATGGGATCCATGGCCTGCGCCTGAAGGGAGCTGACGCCATCATTCTTTTTCGGAACCACCCCCCGCGCTCCCAGGTCCTTGGAATGGGTAGCCGAAACCAGATTACCGAACAATTTTTTATGGTCGGAGCCGCTCTTATCGGCCTGGGTCGTTTCGGCGCCATATTTCATCCCTGGTTCCTCCCTGAAATAGGTCCCGGGGTCCATCTTGCCGACGACCGCCTCCGAACCGGAGGCTGTTTCACGTCCCTGAACCGGCAAGGAATAATCGGTACCGACCTGATAGGTATCCGTCGGTCGATCCTGAACCAGCTCCACGGGTTTGTCGGTTCGGTCCGTCACCAGGGAGCTGGCCAGAAAGAAAGATAACACCATTCCTCCCGCCAGACCCACCGCCGGCAATCCCAATTTCTTCACCCGTTCCATCAAACTTCCATTGAGCAAATTTTCCCCATTGGGGCCTATAATTTCGATCTTGATCATATGCGGTCCACTTGTCTGGATGTTGACGCCCGGCAACGCAAGTCACTACCTCCGTCCGAAGATTAATGCCAGTTCCATGCCAAGCAGTGGCTCCGAAAAAAAGGTGAAGGGGGGTCTTCCCCATTGGTCTATGGCGGCTTCTGACCGAACCGTCCTGGTCCCCCATTCGGCGTGTCAGATGTATTTGACCAGCCTTGAAATCCAGGCGACAAAAAGATTATACCTGGAGTGCGTGGTCTGACTCATCATCAGGTTGGCATTTTCTTCCTCAATCACAAACCCGCCGCCACCGTCCGGCCAGGGGGCGCGTGATACACCCCGATGTTGGCATGCTCACTGCTGTCGTTCAAGGCGGCACAACGATAGAATCTGTTGAACCTGTCCGCTGAATTCGTCTTCATACCGACCTGTGCCTTTGAATTTCGGGTGAGTTGTGATTATCAAGTTGAAATGATACCTATGACCAATTGTCATGTGGAAGAATCTGAAATACCGTGCGTCGCCCAAGGGTCGGAATCGTGGCCGATCGCTGTCGTCGGGCCCTCCAATGCCGGCAAGACTGTCCTGTTCAACAGTCTCACCGGTGTCTACTCCATCGTCGCCAACTATCCTCAAACCACCGTCGAGCCCGTCCAGCGTACCCTGAATACCGAAAATGGGGCATTGCTCCTGGTGGATACCCCGGGTATCGATTCCCTGACAGTCAACTCCCGCGATGAACTTTCAACCTTGAAAGTCATACTTCAGCAGCCTATTCGTGGACTCCTGTTTTGCGGCCATGCCCTGAACATCAAGCATTCGCTGATTCTCTTGGCGCAGTTGTTGGAACTGGAAATCCCCATCATCGCCTGCTTCAACAAGGCGGACCAGGCCGCCAGCAGTGGCTTGGCAACCGACATGGGGCAATTGTCTTCCCTCCTGGGTATGCCCCTGACGGAAATTTCCGCCGAGCATAATCTGGGAGTGAAACAAGTCCGGGAAGCCTTGGTCATGTTTCGGGGAAATCATGCCGCCAGCATCCTTCCCAATGTATCGATTCGCTATCCGGTGTTCGTGGAAGAAACGGTCGAGCAACTTCGGCTATTGTTTCCCCTCGAATCCCGTCCCCCCAAGGGAATCGCCCTGCTGTTCATGCAAAACGATGAGGTGGCACAACAATGGTTCACGCAACGCCTCGCCATTGAAGTGCTGGCCGAAGCTAACCGTATCGTTACCCAATTTCAGCAAAAAATCACCTCCGTCCGCTTCCGCCTGGCCCTGTTCCAAGCCAGGGAGGCCTGGGCCAACCGCCTGGCGGAAAAAACCGTCCACCAGGCAGCCTACGCGCTACCGACAATGATGCAAAAGGTGGGACAGGCCACCAGGCATCCCATCCTCGGATGGCCAATCTTCATCCTGATCCTGTGGATGACGTTCCAAGGCGTCGGATTCGGCGCCGTCAGGCTCGGGAACTGGTTGGACAGTTTCATCTTTGCCCCAGTCACCCAAATCGTGGGTACCTGGATCGGCAACCCCGGGCTCAACGAATTCGTTGTCGGACAGTACGGCATCCTGACCATGGGAATAGCCAACGCCATGGTCACCGTCGTCCCCATCCTGTTGGTTTTTTTCCTGATCGTCCATTTCCTCGAAGATGTGGGCTATCTACCGTCCCTGAGCGTATTGACCAACCGGGCCTTGCTGCCCTTGGGCTTGTCAGGCAAAGCAGTCCTCCCCTTGGTGCTGGGAAGTGGCTGCAATACTACGGCCACCATGTCGAGCCGTATCCTGGCCACTCGCAAGGAACGGTTGCTGGTCTCCTTTCTTGTGGCCTTGGGGGTCCCGTGTTCGGTGCAGTTGGGAGTCTTGTTCGCCATCCTCGCCACCATGCCCTTTTCCGCACTCCTCATCGTCCTGGGAGCCGTGATGATCACCTCCGTGGTCTGCGGTATGGCCATGAACAAAATACTGCCGGACAATAATCAAGGGAGAGAATTCATTCTGGAACTCCCTTCCTTCTGCTGGCCCCATGGTCGCAATATCGTCCGCAAAACCTGGTTCCGCATCAAATGGTTCCTGATCGAGGCGGTGCCACTGTTCATGTTCGCGGCCGTCGCCATGTTCGTGATGGAAAAAACCGGCATCCTCGCCTTCCTCAAGATCTGGATGCACCCCCTGGTCACCCAGTTCCTCCTGCTGCCCGACAAGGCCACCGAAGTGTTCTTCCTGGTCCTCGCCCGTCGGGAGGTCGGCGCCATCTACTTCAAACAGATGGTGGAGGCCGGAGAACTCGACTTCAATCAGATCGTCACCGGTTTGGTCGTCATTACCCTGTTCATCCCCTGCGTTTCCAATACCGTCGCCATGATCAAAGAATTCGGCGCCCGCTGGGCCATCGCCACCAACCTGGCCATCATCGCCATCGCCATCCTGGTGGGAAAAATGGTCAGTCTGTTTTTGACACTCCTTTGACGACCTCTCTGGCAAAAAGGCAAAACCATGAATCTTGATTCCGAACGTCGCCGCGATGAACTGCTGGAAATGCTGTGGCGCCTGGGTGAACGACACGAGGCCACCTTGGCCAATTTCCGTTTGTACGACGACCCCGAACGCCGATACGAAACCGATCTGCGAGAGTTCAGCGCCAATGGCATCATCCACCTCGAAGGAGAACGGATCGTCCTGACGCCCAAAGGCTCGGAGATGGCGCAAAAAATTGTCCGCCGTCACCGGTTGGCGGAACGGCTGCTGGTCGATGTCATGGGGAAAACCCCCAAGGAAACCGAGGATGCCGCCTGCGAATTCGAACACATCCTCGCCCCCGAACTGGTGGGAGCCATCTGCACCCTCTTGGGACATCCCATGACTTGCCCTCACGGCCAGCTGATTCCCGAAGGAGACTGCTGCAAAAAACGACAACAGGTCGTCTCCTCCAGCGTGGTCCCTCTCACCCAGGTCGAAACGGGTCAGGAGGTTCGCATTGCCTCCATCGACAGCCAGGATCCTCAGCGCGTCAGTCGCCTGTTGGCCCTGGGCTTCCTGCCCGGGACCACCATCACCTTGCAACAACGCCGTCCAACCATGGTGATTCAACTCGAACGGCGGCAGATTGCCTTCGAGGAATCGGTCGGCCAGGATCTGCGCGTGTGGCGGACTTGAGGTCGCCGGATGAAGAAAACTAAAAATAACTTTTAGCTATTCAGATCCCTCCGGTTCGGAGTGATCGAAAAAAAAAGGGGTCTGGGGGATTGCCCCCAGGGTTTTGATTTTTTTTTT
>JADFZF010000065.1 GCA_015232645.1 Magnetococcales bacterium
CCTGTCGGTCGTCAGGTCCGGAAAATCCCGGCAGGGCGGCGCCCTTTCTTCGCAAAAACCGCGAAGAAAGGGCGCCCAAGGCGCGCGCCTGCGCGTTTCTTCCGCAAAAACCACGCGGAAGAAACACTTCGGGAGAAGGGGCGCGGGAAAGGCAAAATCATGGGGGCAATCCCCCAGACCCCTTTTTTTTCAATATTTTAAAACCGACGACAACCTTCCAAGTCGTGTGAGTATTTCGGCAAGGGATTCAAACCAAATGCCCTTCCAAACACAATGCCGGTTGAAGATGCCCTGAAACCAGATGTTCTGGATGGTTTGTCACAGGCATCACAGCAGACCACTAAAGGATCATACAATAAAAATTCTCACTCTTTCGCCATTTTGCAGAAATTGAATCCCATCACAGTAGCACAAGCGGCCTCCTGGTTTTGTCGCCTGGTAACGACCCTGGAAAAAATTCTGCATTTGCCTCAACGGGAATGGAAGTGCAAAGAACCTGTGATTTGACGAAAATTCCTCAATTCTGCGAATACCCGCCTCCTCCCAATCACTCAAATAACAAATATATATCGAAACGATCACCTTGAGGGCCTACCCATGGCGCCCAACGGATCGCGTTTGGTCACCACCATCCAATCCACAAGGAAACGTTCATGAATCCTTTCGAGCTGCCGCCCGAGGACCATCCGCGTCCGGGAGCCACCGGAATCCACCCCCGGCATGTGTTGGAACTTGTCATCCGTCCGGCGTTGCAATTTTTGAACATGGATGGTGAAGCAGCGGAACGTCTGCTGCTGGGAACCGCCATCCAGGAATCGGGTTGCGGACTCTATCTCAGACAACTGAATTCCGGGGTGGCCTTGGGAATATTCCAAATGGAACCGAAAACCCACGACGACATCTGGAACAACTGGCTTCGCTGGCAAGCTCCCCTGCGCACCACCCTTCTGGCCCGTCTCGGCACGCCGAACCCACCCGATTCTTCCCGTCTGATCACCGATTTGTTCTATGCCGCCGTCATGTGCCGCCTGCACTACCGCCGTGTGCCCCAACCCATACCGGCTGCCGATGACCTGCCAGGCTTGGCCGCCTACTGGAAGGATCATTACAATACCTCACTGGGACAAGGATCGGTGACCCAGTTCCAAAACAATTGGCACCGCTTCCTTGGCCTGGCCTGATCACTGGAGATTGAGAAAATCTGATGTGTTCGTTAATATTAAAAGTCAATACAATTGAAAAATACTATTGGAAATGACGCCGTAACTCATAAAAATCCTATGCGACGTCACACGGTTTGAACCATGAGCTTCCAGCGGCGCGTTTTTCACGTTCGATGATCGGCGATTTCTGTTCGATTCCTTTAACCTGATCGGTTAAAATTTTTTGGATCCGGTATGAACATCACGTTCCGCACTCGAAAAATGGAGAAAGAATCGAACGATTCCAAGCAGATGCTGAAAACTCATGGGCAGCAACGTGCCAAAGTGCTGTCCAGGCGACTTGCTGCGCTGAAATCGGCTGCGAACTTGTCAGATTTTGCGCCAGACCGGAAGCCAGAACGTTGCCATGAATTGAAAGGTGATCGGCGTGGATAACTCTCCATGGACCTGGACCAACCCTATCGGTTGATCTTCAAGCCATCCCATACCCCCCTTCCGCTTAAGGAGGACGGTTCTCTGGACTGGCAACAGATCACGACAATAACCATCATCGGCGTGGAGGACACCCATGAATAAGACCGCAGAAAACCGGTACGTCCCCGACTACGCCGTCCATCCCGGGGAGATCCTGGAGGAATATCTGACGTCCCTGGGGATGACGCAGACGGAGTTGTCGCACCGCACGGGCATCGCCCTCAAGCACATCAACGAAATTATCAAGACCAAAGCCCCTGTCACTCCAGACACCGCCCTCAAACTGGAACGGGTCTTCGGTCGTCCAGCTCATTTCTGGAACAATCTGGAACGGCTCTATGAGGAGGTGACGGCTCGGTTGGCTGACCGGGAACGGCTGGTGTCCGACCTGGAGTGGCTCAAAAGGGTCCCAGTCAAAAAAATGATCGAATACGGCTGGATCAGGGCATTTCAGGACATGAGAGATCAACTCTCGGAGGTGTTGCGCTTTTTCGGGATCGCCTCACGGGAGCAGTGGGCAACCGTATGGAAACAGCACCAGGCTGCGGCTGCCTATCGGCAATCCCAAAAGGTAGCCACGCATGCAGAGGCCATTTCCGCATGGTTGCGTCAGGGTGAAATCGAAGCCCAGGAGATCCAGTGCCCTCATTATGATCGATCCCGCTTCAAGAAATCTCTGGAAGAGGCCCGTCAGTTAACGGTTGAACCTCCAGTGGTCTTCCAACAAAAACTTATCGAACTTTGCGCTCAGACAGGCGTTGCCGTGGTTTTCGTGCCTGAACTACCAAAAACAGGGATTTCCGGAGCCACCCGCTGGCTTACATCGCAAAAGGCACTGATCCAACTAAGCCTCCGATACAAAAGCGATGACGCCCTCTGGTTTACGTTTTTTCATGAGGCTGGCCATGTACTTCTCCATGGTAAACGGGATGTCTTCCTCGAAGGTGCGAATGGCATGGACGAAAAAAAAGAGGATCAAGCCAATCGCTACGCTGCCGACGCCCTGATTCCCTCTCAACAATGGCGGAAGTTTGTAGGCGTTCGGCCTTTCAGCTTGGAGGGCGTCAGAAATTTTGCATCGGAACTCGGAATCGCACCTGGAATCGTCGTTGGTCGTATGCAGCACGAAAAGTTTGTCGAATTCTCGTGGGGGAATGACCTCAAGCAGCGTTTTCAATGGAAACTTCCGAATCAGGAAGAAGAAAAGGTTGCCAGAGGACAAGTTTGACAACCGACACGGCGTTGGCCTTTCTTCGCCAAAACCACGAAGAAAGGTCAACCAAGACACGCGCCTGCACAAGACTCCCGCAAAAGACATGCGGGAATCTTGCTTCGGACAAAGGGGCGCGAGAAAAACAAAACCCTGGGTGCAATCCCTCAGACCCCTATTTCTTCAATCATACTAAACCAGGGGGATCTTAACATTAAAATTTTATCCATGGGGTTCTGTTCAGGAATAAACTACGGACAGGTGACGGTATCGACCTTGCCACCGCTGCCAGCGATGGCGCTGGCCAGTTCGGATACAGAGACGTCAAAGCAAATGTCATCCCCGCCACATGCGGTCTTCAGCCAACTCCCTTGAGCGGTGGGGGTGGTGTTCAATTGGCCATCGGGGCCAACGCTGATGATGCGGAAGGCCAGGGTATTCGAGCTGCCGAACAGGATTCCCTCTTGATGGGTGTTGTTGGGGTCGATGGTGCTGGCTACGGTCTGATGGACCGCATAGTAGAGCGTGTTGTTGGTGGAACCGCTGGCCCATGGGTCAGCGATATCGGAAGAACTCAGGCCGAGGGGGGTGTAAGGGAGGCTGCAGCCGCTATCGTAGCAGTCGTTCTCCACTCCGCTGGGGTTGGTATGGTTGCTGTCCCCCGCGGGCAGTCGATGCAACGCCTGGCGGTTGGTGTAGGTTCCCTGATCGGTCCAGGTGACGATACCATCGGTCATGGCAGTTCCATCCGTCGGCCATGACGGTGGGGTTGTGGAACTGGTTTTGACGGTGGTCAGCCGAAACCGATCCGAGCTTCTGATGAAATAGGCGGGAAAGTCGGTGATGAAATCGGAAGTGCTCCAGGTTGAATTGGAACCGCCATTGCTATCGACGTATGTCCATGTGGTTGTGCCGTCGCCGCTTGTGCAATTGGTCCCCGAGGCCTTGCATGAACTCCAGCCTGGTTCCGAGTCAGTCGCCGATGATTGTGTCGGTACCTTGGTGATTTGGTAAAAGTGTTGTCCGTTGGTATTCTGAGGGATAAAGAACAAATATGAATCGACCGGAATGTTGGTGCTGGCATTCCAACTCCAGCCCGGAAAGGTTCCGGTATTGCTGGTTCCCACATTCGTCCATGTCAATCCCGAGGCGTCGGTGATGGTATCACCGAGGGTGGAGGGCCAGGATGGTTCCGAGGATGGGGTCGTGCCGACGTTGCCGGGGGCTGAGGTTCGGTAATAATAGCCGTTTTTGGAGCTAGGTCGGACAAAAGTGGCTTTGTTGATGACCATGCCCGGACGCCAGGGACAGGTGGTTGCAGCAAAAGTTGGGTCGGTCAGGAGGATTTGCTGCAGAGTACCATTATCCTTCCAATAGATTGACGTCGTTCCGTCTTGAGTGATGGTACCGTCCGTCGGCCAGGATGGTTCGTTGATCGACGTGGTTCCCGAGTCGGTGGTACTATAGTAGTGTCCGTTAGGGATGGAGGGAATAACGATGATCGTTGCCCGATTGACCGGAAGATTTTTTTTCCATCCAGGGATGAAGGTGTC
Organism: Magnetococcales bacterium; assembly: GCA_015232645.1. Classification (GTDB taxonomy): domain Bacteria; phylum Pseudomonadota; class Magnetococcia; order Magnetococcales; family UBA8363; genus UBA8363. The sequence goes on from JADFZF010000065.1 coordinate 4,401, forward strand.
GCTACTGTTGGAAGCGGCGAAAGCGAGGAGAGCGGCCTTGATCTTGGCGACTCTGGCGAGCAGGGTGGCGGGGTTGGAGGCCACCGACCCTTCCTTGATCAGTTGTCCGAGGAGATCGGTCGCGCTCATGGATTCGACAATATCGTCGAAGTAGCCGCCAGTGACGTTGGGATCCTCGTTGAAGTCGCGTTGGACATAGGATTGATTTTGATTGGTGTTTTCAAATTCATCATTGGTATTGTTGGCGACATCCTGGGCGGGAGGCAGGACGTTGCGTAAACCCTTGACCGTATAAGCGCCCTGACCATTGGGTCCATGGGAAACAAGAACCAGAACGATGTTGCCTTGGGATACGGGATTGTTTCCGGAAGCATCTTTGTGAGTGACCGTCAAGTCGCCAGGATCATTGCCTTTAGAAATGGCGGCGGTGGTCCAATCGACCGACTGGGTGGAGACATGGTAAGAAATGAGATTCTCCCAGCCGTCCAAGACCGCATCGCGTGGCAGGTTTAGATCCGCCCAGGGGACGATGCCGAAGCTGGCGGCATAGGAGGCGTTGCAGTTGGCCTGGGCTTTGCCGTCCAAGGCGGTATAAAGGGCGGGGCAGGGAAGTTTATTGTTTTGGCGCAGGTAGGCCACCAAGGCGTCCTTGATCGTTTCGGTCCGTTTTTTGGTGATGGAATAGGCGGCATGGCGCATGTTGGCGTTGAAGTAGGTGAGCCCGATGGAGGCGACAATCCCCATGAGCAGGATGACCATGGCCATTTCGGTCAGGGTAAAGCCCGAATGTTTGCAGTGGCTGCGTACCATGTTGACTCCGTACCTCGACATGAGCAAAGACGTGCTGGGGACGATAAGCCGCCAGGAGTTTGGATTGGGGCGGAAATGTGATGCGAGGACCATCTGTTTTCCGCAAGCCGCCGCTGGAGCCGGGTCCAGGGGGGGGGCAAGGATTGAGCCATGAAACAAGGTCATTCACGTTTGAGGAAAAGCGGCTTTGCACGACTATCCCAATTTCGGGCACAATAGCCTTCGCGTCACCAATCTGTCAACCGCATCCCGGGGAAGGGCAGGGTAAGGATTCGCCACCTGGTTACCACCCATTGAAACGATTAATCTACAATTTTTTTCTTGATTACTGCCAAATTGACGCTATTGTGAAACCATCGTTGGTCGGTTTGTGAACCGCGGCAAGCCCTTCCCTGTCGGCGGCACTTTCACCTTTTGGAGCAATCCTCATGTCCATGGCACTCAAACATTTCCAACTTCGCGAATTGTTGCAGGAACAGGGGGTATTGTTCTGCTATAGCGGTTATGTCAATGAGGGGATTCTTTCCGGGATCGGGCAAGCCATCAAACAAAAGCTGACCCTCGAGAATGCCAATGTGACAACCATTCGCGATATCTTTTCCATATTCGTGGAGCAGATGCAAAACATCATCCGCTACTCCGCGGAACGGGAACCGGAAACGGCACCGTCGGAAAGTGTTCTGAGCTACGGGACCTTGACGGTTGGTCGGTGCGATGCTGGATTCTATGTCGCCTGCAGCAACAAAATAGCCTGGGATGATGTGGAGCGCATGCAGAGCAAATTATCAGCCATCCGGGAAATGGATCGCAGCTCTTTGAACAAATTGTACCGGCAAATCCTGAAGGGGGATATCCCCGAGGGCAGCAAGGGAGCCGGAGCGGGATTTGTGCATATCGCCAGAATCGCTACTCAACCCATCGAGTTCGACTTTTTTAATCTGGACGACCAATATTCTTTCTTCTCGTTCAAAGCGATCATCTAAATTAATTATTGTCAAGGTAACGGGCCATGGAAACTATCAAGCTTGAGCGTACCGAACGGACACCGGAAATCATTCTGGATTTTGCCAACAACGCGTTTGCCGTTCGCGGCGAATCGTATCCAGAAGATGTCCCTTCCTTTTTTGGCCCCCCCGTATCGGCCTTGGAAAAATATCTCCGGGACCTGACCATTGGAGAGGTGACCTTCGATTTTCATATGACATATTTTAATAGCACAAGCGCTAAAGTAATCATGAAGCTGTTCGAAATGTTGGACGAAACCGCTGCCAGAGGGGTTACCGTCACCATCAATTGGCATTTTCTTGCTGATGACGACAACTTGGAAGAACTGGGCCAGGAATTTGGTGAAGACTTGCAGTCGGCCAAACTTGTCCTGTGTCCCATCCAAGACGAGGGGATTGCAATCCGGTAGAAGGATATCATTATCAACGCATATCCCAACTTGGGGGGGGTTATATGGGTTTTGATATATTTGACGAAGAAAATAATCTGATTCTGCAATCGAAAACCTTGATAGACCGTCCAGAGGCCTCCCCGGACGAATTACGGGATGGGATGAGGGAATTATTGAAAGGATACGATAAACTGTTCAAAGGGACGCAAAAAATTTTGCGCATGAGTGATCGTAACGAGCAAAAGGTCAAGGAGGCCCATAACAAGATTCAACAACAACAATTTGAACTTACCCAGGCCCACACGGCTTTGGAGCGCCATGCCGAATCCCTGGAGGAGGTGGTTCGGAAGCGTACAGCGGACTTGGTGCGGTCGCAGGCGAAACTGGAAAAGCTGGTGGAGTTGGGAATTTCCATGTCGGCGGAGCGGGATGTCGAATCGCTGTTGGAAAATATACTGTTGGGTGGGAAAACCTTGACCCATGCCGATGCGGGAACGCTTTACCTGCGTACCGATAGCGATTTTCTCAAGTTTACCATTGTCCGTACCGACTCCTTGGGAATTGCCATGGGAGGGAAGGGGAAGACCGCGGTATTCATGCCTGCCGTCCCTTTGTACGATCGCGATGGTCAACCGAATCACCAGAATGTGGCCACTCATTCGGCCCTTACTGGTGAAACCGTGGTCATCGACGACGCTTACAATTCCAGCCAATTTGATTTTTCCGGAGTACGGCATTTCGATCAGGGAACGGGCTATCGATCCCGTTCATTTTTGACGGTGCCTTTGAAACCGCGTCAAGGGAAGGTGATCGGGGTGATACAGCTGATCAACGCCATGGACCCCGTCACCAACGAGGTTATCGCTTTCGATGCCGATCTGGTCAGTTTTGTGGAAGCGCTGGCGGCTCAGGCGGCCATCACTTTGGACAATCAATTGTTGATCCAGGCGCAAAAGGAATTATTCAACTCTTTCATCCGGCTGATCGCCTCGGCCATTGATGCCAAGTCACCGTATACCGGGGGGCATTGTGAACGGGTGCCGGAATTGGCCTCGCTGCTGGCGACGGCGGTGTGTCAGGCCAAGGAGGGGCCATTCGCCGACTTTTCCATGACGGATGATGAAAAGGATGAGATGCGCATCGCCTCTTGGCTGCATGATTGTGGCAAGGTGACCACCCCCGAATACGTAGTCGACAAGGCCACCAAGCTGGAGGGGATCTTCAATCGTATTCATGAAGTTCGCATGCGCTTCGAGGTGCTGCATCGGGATGCGGAAATTGCCTACCTGGAGGGGGTGAAGGGCAACTGGCAGATGCAGGAACAATTGCGGCACGAACGGGATGCTCTTCAGGCGGCGTTGCAGGAGGAGTTTGCATTCATAGCCCGATCCAATGTTGGTGGGGAGTTCATGAAACCCGCCGATCAGGAGCGGATTCGTCAGATTGCCAAACGCACCTGGAGGCGGTATTTCGACGATCAATTGGGTCTGTCCCATGCGGAAATCAAACGAAAGGTAGTGGTAGCTGCCAGTCCCAGCCTGGTGGAGTCGCTGTTGGCCGACAAGCCTGAGCATATCATTCCGCGCGAATACGATACCGAAAAACGCGACCGCAACCTGAAAATCAAGATGCCTGCGCCGCAGCATCTTTACAATATGGGTGAAATTTACAATCTGTGCATCGAAAGGGGGACGTTGACCGCCGAGGAACGGTACAAGATCAACGAGCATGTGGTGCAAACCCTGACCATGTTGGAAAATTTGCCATTTCCGGTGGAGATGAGCCGGGTGCCTGAATTTGCCGGCGCCCATCACGAAACTATGATCGGCACCGGTTATCCGCGCAAGTTGAAGGCCGATGAGATGTCGATCCCGGCGCGGATCATGGCGATTGCCGATGTTTTTGAGGCGTTGACCGCCACCGATCGCCCCTACAAGGAGCCAAAAACTTTGAGTCAGGCCATCAAGATCATGAGCTTCATGAAAAAAGATGGTCATATTGATCCCGATTTGTTCGATATCTTCCTGCGGGAGGGGGTGTACAAAATCTACGGCACCAGGTATTTGCAACCTTTCCAGATCGATCAGGTGGACATCACTCCTTACATGACTACACCCACCCGGTGAGAGAAGAGAAAATAGCGAAGGTTGGGCGCGGATCTCCATGGCTCTTCCGGTCGAGTCAGGGAAGGGACGGCTCCCTTCCCTGATCCAGCCCATGAACTGGTTTTTATTCAACGCCGCAAATCGTGTCCGAGGGATGGCCCCGGTTGATCGACCAGCCATGATTGGGTCACTGTGCGCCAATCGGCGTCGGGCAGGGAGGTCAGATAATGGTCAATGGCCGCTCCAAGTGCCTGCAGCGAGGCGGTGACGATGTCCTCATGGATACCGACCCCGGCCCAGTCGTGCAGATCGCTGTCCGGATTGGTTAACGAAATGAAGGCGATGGCGCGGGCATCGCTGCCGGTCTCCATGGCCCGTTCCTCGTAATGAAGCAACCGCCATGGACCGGGGAGGGCCTGAAACACGGCATTGATGGGACCATTGCCGTAACCGCTCAAGACTTTGGTCAAACCATCGATTTTGATTTCCACCGTCATTTGGCATCGATCCCCCTCCTGGGTCATCCGATATCCATGGATGGCGATTCTTCCAGCGGTTCGCATAAACGTTTGCGCGAATAGGGTGGCAATTTCGGTGCCGGAGACCTCTGTTCCCCGTTGGTCGGACAGCCGTTGGACCTCCCGGGCCAAGGCGGGTTCCAACCATTTGGGAAGGCGGATGCCGAGCTGGCGTTGCAGAAGGTAGCTGGTGCCTCCTTTCCCCGATTGGCTGTTGACGCGAATGATGCCACTGAAATCCCTGCCGATATCTCGTGGATCGATGGGAAGATAGGGAACCTCCCACGGGGTTCCTGGTTTCCAGTGCGCCAGCCCTTTGCGGATCGCATCCTGATGAGAACCTGAAAAGGCGGTAAAAACCAGGGATCCGGCATAAGGATGTCGGGGCGGGATCTCCATGCCGGTACACTGTTGATAACAGTCCACCACCCGGGCGATGTCGGAAAAGTCGAGTCCCGTTTCGATCCCCTGGCTTTGAAGATTCAAGGCCAAGGTGACCAAATCGAGATTGCCGGTCCGTTCACCATTACCGAACAGGGCCCCTTCGACCCGATCTGCCCCGGCCAAGAGGGCGAGTTCCGCCGCTGCCACTCCACACCCCCGATCATTGTGGGGGTGAATCGATACGATGATGGCATCGCGTTGGGAAAAATGGCTGGAGAACCATTCGATCTGATCGGCATAACGGTTCGGGGCGGCCAATTCGACGGTTTGCGGCAAATTGAAGATCACTTTGTTCTCGCGGCTGGGCTGCCATGTTTCCGCCACCGCCTCGCAGATGGCCAAGGCAAATTCCGATTCGGTGGCGGAAAAACTTTCCGGTGAAAATTGCAACGTCCATTGGGTTTCTGGTTGTTCGCGGGTCAAGGACAAGATCAAGCGGGCCGCTGCCACGGCACGTTCGATCAAGGTTGGTTGGTCCACCCCGAACACCAGCCGTCGTTGGATCGGGGAGGTGGAAATATAAAAATGGAGAATGACCCGGGGGATCCCGGTTACCGCTGCCACGGTGCGGCGGATGTGTTCTTCACGGGCGGTGGTCAACACCTGGATGGCCACCGACTCGGGAGTCAGGCCCGCCAAACTGCGAACGAACTCATAGTCGTCTTTGGAGGCGGCGGGAAAGCCTGCTTCGATTTCGCTAAACCCCATGGCGACGAGTTGTTTGAACATCCTGGCCTTCAATTCGGGATTCATGGGGATGGCCAGGGCCTGATTGCCATCGCGTAAATCGATACTGCACCAACGTGGCGCCTGGGTCACGACCCGGTTGGGCCATTGACGCCCCTCCATGGGAATGGGGGGGGCGGGATGGTATTTGTTTCTTGGTGGTACAAACATGAAATCGACTCCTGATTGGGAGAAAAAAAAAGGCCACAAGCAGGATACTTGTGGCCTTGGGCGCGATAATGTCGGCAATCGGAGAAACTACACGGCAACCTCCACCAGACGCGTCAACCCACAGCCACCCTCGGGGGCGGGGCGCAGTCGTAGGATAGGAGTATGAGAGGTTGAGTTCATGGTGCCAAGTGTGAAGCAATCATGGAGGGAATGTCAAGAAAAAAATCGGGTAGCCGTTCCCTCGCTGCCGCTGGGAAATGGCAGGGTGGAGGCCGGAATTCAATTTTTTCATGAAAAAAGAGTCGGACCGGGCGGCTTCGTCATTTTGACGGACGAACCGGCTCTGAGTCGCCAGGGGGAACCATGCAGATCCCCCGGGGAATGATTGAGAAAAAAAGGGGTTTGGGGGATTGCCCCCGGACCCTTTTTTTTCTCAATCATTCCGAACCGGGGAATCTGAATAGTCACACTTTCCAGACCCAACCGCGATCGGTCCAACGGGTCGGCATACTGATACTACGATGCCATTTCCATGAGCAGTTTGTTCAATTTTTTGATGAATCCTGGAGGATCGTCGAGTTGCCCCCCTTCGCTGAGCATGGCCTGATCATACAGGATACGACTCAGATCGTTGAAGCGTTCATCGTTGGATTCGTTTTTCAGCCGGATCACCAGGGGATGGCCCGGGTTGAGTTCCAGGATGCGCATGGTGCCCGGCACGTCCTGACCCGCATCCTTGAGAATCCGGGCCATGGTGGCACTGATATCGTGTTCGTCTCCTACCAGACAGGCTGGGGAATCGGTCAGGCGGTGGGTCAGACGGGCTTCCTTGATGGTTTCTCCCAGGCTCTTTTTGACGCGATCCAACAATTCCTTGAAGTCACCTTCCTTTTTCTCCAGATCTTTTTTCTCCTCCTCGTCTTCGAGCTTGCCCAGGTCCAATCCCCCTTTGGCGACCGATTGTAACGGTTTGCCTTCGAATTCGGTGAAATGACTGACCATCCACTCGTCCACCCGGTCGCTCAACAGCAACACCTCGATCCCTTTTTTACGGAAGATTTCCAGGTGGGGACTGTTTTTGGCGGCAGCGAAGCTTTCGGCGGTGACATAATATATTTTTTCCTGATCCGGCTTCATGCGACCGACGTAATCGGTCAGAGAAACTTCCTGCTCGGAGGTATCGTTGTGGGTGGAGGAAAACCGCAGCAGTTTGGCTAGGCGATTTTTGTTGCTGTAATCTTCGATGATCCCTTCCTTGAGGACCATGCCGAAGGTTTTCCACACTTGTTTGAATTTGTCCGGTTCTTTTTCTGCCATCTCTTCGAACAGGCCGAATATTTTGCCTACTGTTCCTTTGCGAATGGCATCCACCATGGGATTGTTTTGCAGGATTTCCCGGGAGATGTTCAGGGGGAGATCGGAGGAGTCGATGACGCCGCGGATGAAGCGGAGATAGCGTGGCATCAATTCCTTGGCCCCTTCCATAATGAAGACGCGGCGGACATACAGTTTGACCCCATGTTTGCCATCGCGGTCCCACAGATCGAATGGGGCCCGTTTGGGGACGAATAATAACAGTGTGTATTCCTGTTTGCCCTCGAGACGGACGTGCAGATGGGCGAGAGGTTCTTCGAAGTCGTGGCCGACGTGTTTGTAGAATTCGTTGTATTCTTCGTCTTTGATATCGGTTTTGTTGCGGGTCCACAGGGCCGAGGCCTTATTGACCGTTTCCCATTCGGGGGCTTTGACTTCGATATTTTCCTTGTCGTCGCCATCCTTTTTCGAATAGTCGGGCTTGATCATCAAGATGGGCCAGGAGACGTGATCGGAAAATTTACGAATGATGGAACGCAGGCGCCAATCATCAAGGAATTCGGCTTGGTCTTCCCCCAGATGCAGGACGATTTCGGTACCACGGAGTTCCTGATCGACCTGTTCGATGGTGTACTGACCATCGCCGGACGATTGCCAGCGAACCCCTTGTTCCCTGGACAGGCCAGCTTTGCGGGTCGTAAGACTGACTGACTGGGCGACGATGAAGGATGAATAAAAGCCGACGCCGAACTGACCGATCAGATGGGCATCCTTGGCCTGGTCGCCGGTCAGGGAGTTGAGGAATTCGCGCGTCCCCGAGCGGGCGATGGTGCCGATGTTTGCGATCACTTCGTTCTTGTCCATGCCGATGCCGTTGTCGGCGATGGTGATCGTTTTGGCGTCTCTGTCGAAGGTGATGCGAATTTTCAGTTCGCTGTCGTTTTCATACAACCCGGCATTGGATACCGCCTGAAACCTTAATTTATCTAACGCATCTGAAGCGTTGGAAATCAATTCCCGCAGGAAGATCTCCTTGTTGCTGTACAGCGAGTGGATCATCAGGTGCAGCAGTTGCGTCACCTCGGTTTGGAATGCATGTGTTTCTTTATGTTCAACATCGCTCATGATGGCCATCAACCCCTTATTGAAAAGTAAATCGGCTGTAGTTGAAAATCATGGGAGGGATATGGGGATTGCCGATGGATAATGCAAGGGTGGCCTTGCATATTTTTTGTAAGCGCCGAACGAACCCCAGGGTTCCAAAGATTTTCCAAATCCACGATTCTCGTTCCATATTTCCAACACAAG
>JADFZF010000066.1 GCA_015232645.1 Magnetococcales bacterium
GGTCATTGGTCGGGATACCCTCATCGCGCCGCATTGTATCGTGGGGCCTGGGGTTGAAATTGGGTCTAATTGTCATATCGGGCCGTTCTGTTATCTGGAACACTGTCGCATCAGCGCGGAGGTGCATATCGAACCGTTCAGCCATATCTCTGAAGCCACCATTCTCGAACGCAGCGGTGTGGGTCCGTTTGCACGTCTGCGGCCAGGGACCTTGTTGGAACAAGGTTCCAAAGTCGGCAATTTTTGCGAAATCAAAAAGTCGCGAATCGGTGAAGGATCCAAGGTGAGTCATCTGTCCTACATCGGGGATGCAGATATCGGACGTCGGGTCAATGTGGGGGCGGGCACCATCACATGTAATTATGATGGAAAAAACAAACATAAAACCTTCATTGAGGATGGTGCATTCATAGGTTCCGATACGCAGTTGATTGCCCCGGTTCGGGTTGGGAAGAATGCCGTGGTCGCAGCGGGCACCTCGGTCTCCAAGGATGTTCCAGAGGGTTCTCTGGTCTTGACCCGTGTCCCCCAGCGCCATATTCTGGATTGGCATGCGCGTAAGCGTAAATCCTGAAAGCGCATCCAAACCGGCCGTTCTGACCTGCATGGCTGAAACTGAGGGTTGGGGGCGTACTCGTGATGAGAGACAAAGGCGATCATGTGCGGCATTATAGGCATCATAGGCGAACGCAACGCAACGCCAGTGTTGTTGGAAGGGCTTCGGCGTTTGGAATACCGCGGTTACGATTCCGCGGGCATTGCCGTTGGTCATGGCGGTTTGATTGATGTTCGGCGTTCGGAAGGAAAGTTGCTGAATCTGGAAAATCTGGTCAAGGAAAGACCTTTGACCGGATTTTTGGGGATCGGGCATACGCGCTGGGCCACTCATGGAGCCCCAACAGAGGGGAATGCCCACCCGCACCGCTCCAAGCGGGTGGTGGTGGTTCACAATGGCATCATCGAAAATTTCCGACAGTTGCGAAAAGAGTTGACCGCGGAGGGGGTCGTTTTCCACTCTGATACCGACACCGAGGTCATCCCCCATCTGGTAGAGCGGGAACTTAACAAAGGTTTGGATCCTCAGAATGCGACCCGAGAGGCCATTCGGTATCTTGAGGGTGCTTTTGCTTTGGGAATCATGATCGAGGGGGTGGAAGACAGGATCTTCGCAACCCGCCGAGGTTCGCCGTTGATCATCGGACTGGGCGATGGAGAGCAGTTTTTGGCCTCCGATGCCCAACCCTTGGTTCCCTACACCCGCAGGATGGTTTTTCTGGAAGACGATGATTTTGTCTCCCTGGGACGTCGCGATGTCCGCATTACCGATCTGAAGGGCCAGGAGTTGTCCCGCCCCATCAAACATTCCCGCGTCAGCGCCGATACCGCGGACAAATGGCCGTACCGCCATTATATGCAGAAGGAAATATTTGAACAACCCTCCGTCCTGGGGGAAACGCTCAAAGGTCTGGTCCATCCCTTTCAACGTTCGGTAGATGTGACGGCATTGGTGGACAAGATCGATCTGGCGAAGATTTCTTACATCAGTATCGTTGCCTGCGGAACATCATTGCATGCAGGAATGGTGGCAAGGTATTGGATCGAAAAGCTGGCCAGGATACCGGTAGGTGTTGAAATTGCCTCCGAATATCGCTATCGGGAGCCGCCAAATCTCTCGGGATCCATGATGGTCGTCATCTCCCAGAGCGGCGAAACCGCCGATACCATTGCAGCCCTGCGTTACGGCAAGCAAGTCGGACAACAGGTGTTGGGTATTGTCAACGTTCCCGAGTCGACCATCGCCCGGGAATCGGACGGTGTGCTTTACACCCAGGCTGGGCCGGAGATCGGTGTTGCCTCGACCAAGGCGTTCACCACCCAATTGATGGTGCTGGCGTGCTTGGCCATTGCCTGCGGTCGTATTAATGGTTCCCTGTCGCGGGAACGTGAGAAGGAATTGGTCGAAGAGTTGATGCAGGTCCCGGCATTGATGGAACAGGTGTTGGTACGGGACATGGATATCCAGTTGTTGGCACAAAAGTTGATGTATGCCCATGGTTTTCTGTTTCTTGGTCGAGGTCCGTGTTATCCTATTGCCCTGGAGGGGGCGCTGAAGCTGAAGGAAATATCCTACATCCATGCCGAAGGATATGCCGCGGGAGAAATGAAACATGGTCCCATTGCCTTGATCGATGAAGAGCTTCCGGTCATTGTCATTGCCCCCCAGGATCATTTGTTTGAAAAAGTGGTGAGTAATCTGGAGGAGGCCAGGGCGAGAGGCGGTCGGTTGGTGGTTGTGACCGAGGGTCGTCGGGAGGATCACCGGGAGGGCAAGGTGGATGATGTCATTTCCATGCATCCTTGCGGCGAGTTGTCGGCACCTATTTTGTATGTGGTTCCGTTACAGCTTCTGGCATATCACATTGCCGTTCTGAAGGGGACCGATGTCGACCAACCCCGTAATCTGGCCAAGAGTGTGACGGTGGAGTGACATGACCTGGAAGGTGATGGGTGGACCAGTGCAGCAGTGCAGGGGAAGGGTCAGGGAAGGGGACGTCTCGTTTCCCTGACTCATTCGCATCGTACATCCCTGGAGTGACGGATACGGACTGTCCGCATCGTTCGGCGTTCGGTCACAGTGGCTTGGGACGTTGCAGCAGGTCTTCCACCTTTTTTCGCGTTTCCTTGCCCATCAGGGTTTCTACCAACGTCAAGGCGAAGTCCAAGGCGGTACCTGGACCGCGGGAGGTGATCACCGTACCGTCCTTGACTACTGCGGTTTCCTGATAGTCTATTCCTTCCAAAAGTTTTGGCGACAAGGCGCCGGGAAAACTGGTCCCCTTTTTTCCTTTGAGGAGTCCGGCGGAAGCCAGGACCAGAGGAGCGGCGCAGATGGCGGCAGTGATTTTGCCTTCGTTGGCAAGGCGGGACAACAACTGGTGAATGCGGTGATCGGCATTGAGATGGTTGCTTCCGGGCTGTCCACCGGGGAGGGCGATCATGTCAAAGGTGGCATTCATGACCCGGTCGAGGGTGGTATCGGGGAGGATGACCGTTCGACGGCTGCCGCGGACCGGTCCTTCCTGAAGACCGGCAATGACGACTTCGATTTCGGCACGGCGAAGGATATCGATGATGGTGACAGCCTCCAACTCTTCAAACCCTTCGGCAAGGGGAATCAGGACTTTGGCCACGGGGAAAACTCCTTCCTGGTTGAGCAGACAAGATGTTTTGCTGGGGCGGATATTGTGAGTATTGGCGGTCAGGTGGCGGGGGTGGATGATTCACAAGGATCATGAGAGGTGAGGTCTGATCACGGCCTGAGAAGGCGCTGCCCCCGGCCCGGCGCTATGCCATTGTCCATGGCTTTCAGTACGGTTGCAAGGCCTTTTGCCACGGCCAGTTCCAATGGTTGGCCCAGAGCGATCCCTGTGGCGATGGCCGAGGCCAGAGCGCAACCGGTACCGTGAAATGGCTTACCGGGGAGGCGTGGGTGGTGATGAGGGAACACTTGCCCGCGATGGGCGAGCCAATCGACGACGATCCCGTCCTCGCCATGCCCTCCTTTGAGCAATACCGAACATCCTGGGGAAGTCAGGGAAATGGCAAGGATTGGGGGATCGGCTGGTGGAGGCTGGGATGTCATGGCAGTGATCAGGATACGAGCTTCAGGGAGGTTGGGGGTGATCAGGGTGAGCCGGGGAAGGAGGTTACGGTGCCACACATCCAGACCGTCCCGATTCAGTAGGACGCCGCCACCCGTTCCGGCGAGAACGGGATCGGCGACTACGGGAATATGGGGGTTTTCCTCGAGGATCTCAACCACGGCCTTGACGATTTCCGCAGTCGCCAGCATCCCCAGCTTGATGCAGTCGACGCCGATATCATTGATGGCGGCACGCATCTGTTGGGCCACGAGAGAAGCGCTGAGAGGATGAACCAGAGTCACCTGAGAGGTATCCTGGACGGTAACTGCGGTAACAGCGGCCTGGGGGATCCCCCCCAGGCGGGTGATCATGTTTAGGTCCATGGGAATTCCGGCACCACAGGTGGGATCGGTCCCGGCGACGGTCAGTACCCGTCCTCGAAAGGGTTGTAGATCGCTCACGGTTGTAAAGCGTCTCCCGATGTGCTAGTTGTTCTGCCTTTAATGTGAATCATAGTCGCGTCGATGAGGTAATGACCATGGCAAAAGTCTTGATTTCAGATAAAATGTCCCCTGAAGCCGAACAGGTTTTTCGTTCCCGCGGGGTGGAGGTGGATTATCTTCCGGGCCTGACACCGGAGGAGTTGAAGGCCAAGCTTCCCAATTACGATGGCATAGCCATTCGGTCTGCGACCAAATTGACCCGGGAGCTGATTCAGGCGGCGACCAGGCTCAAGGTGATTGGTCGCGCAGGCATTGGCGTCGATAATGTCGATATTCCCGCCGCCTCCAAACAGGGGGTGATTGTCATGAATGCCCCCTTTGGTAACTCGGTGACAACCGCAGAACATACCATGGCTCTGATGTTGGCCGCGGCCCGGCATGTGCCGGCGGCAACGATCTCCACCCGCGCCGGAAAATGGGAAAAAAATGGTTTCATGGGGCGGGAACTGGCGGGAAAAACGTTGGGGATCATTGGTACTGGCAATATCGGCTCCCTGGTGATCGAACGTTGCAAAGGGATGAAGATGAACATCCTGGCCTACGATCCCTTCATCAGCAAGAGCAAGGCCCAGGATATGGAGGTCGAGCTGGTCGATGAACTGGATCTCTTCTGGCCGAGAGTCGATGTCCTGACGGTGCATGCCCCGTTGACCCCAAAAACCCGCCATATCGTCAATGGCGACGCCTTGGCAAAGATGAAAAAAGGTGTAATCATCATCAATTGTGCCCGAGGTGGCATCGTTGATGAACCGGCACTCTATGAGGCGTTGAAATCAGGAAAGGTGTTTGCGGCAGGTCTGGACGTGTTCGAAAAGGAACCCGCCAAGGAAAGTCCACTGTTTGAATTGGATAATGTGATCCTTACCCCGCATCTGGGAGCATCGACCACTGAAGCGCAAATCAAGGTAGCGGTGCAGATCGCTGAACAGATTTCCGATTTCCTTCTCAAAGGGACGGTTCAGAATGCCCTCAACATTCCCGCTGTTTCAGAACACGAGTTGCCGACACTGCGTCCTTACCTGAACCTGGCGGATAAACTGGGGACCACTCTGGGTCAGTTGACCGAGACCGGGGTGAAATCCATCGAAGTCACCTATGAAGGCAGTGTGGCAACGCTCAGCCACAAACCGATTACGAATGCCCTTCTGAATGCCCTGTTGACACCGATGCTTGAGACAGGGGTTAATCTGGTCAATGCACCTCTGATCGCCAAGGAAAGAGGGATCGACGTGGCGGAGGTGGTACGGTCACAATCAAAAAGAGGCTTCACCTCTTTGATCACCGTCACCATTCATACCGAAAGACGGCAAAGATGTATTGCCGGGACCTTGTCTTATGATGAGCGACCGCGCATCGTTTCCATGAATGAGGTTCCGGTGGAGGCCACCCCAGAAGGCAACCTGCTGTTTATCGCCAATCAGGATGCTCCGGGATTGATTGGTCGTGTCGGAACACTTCTGGGTGAGGCGGGGATCAATATCGCCAACTTTCACCTGGGTCGTACCAGACAAGGTGGATCGGCCGTCGCCTTCATTAACATCGATCAAGACGTCCCCAAGGGCGTCATGGAACAATTGCTTCAAGTCCCCAACGTCATCGAGGTCAAGCTGGTACGCTATTGAAATGCGGTCGGTGCCTTACGTTTACCTGGCCAGGCTCCCTCTATTTATTATTGAGAGAGTGATACGTGACGCGGATGTTTGAATGATGCATCTTATGATATTTGTAATTTTCGATGGGAGCAGCAGAATGGCGCATCAGAATGGAATGTTTTGTTGTCAGAACCAGGGCTGTCTGGATTTCCTTGGCTGGTGATTCACCGGTCTACATTCCAGCGTGTGTCAATAACATCTCAACCTTGAATATGTTATGTCCGATAATAAGGGTACATCCCTTGGACAAGGATGCTCTCTGATGACCCGGTGGTGATTGCTACCGGGTCTTTTTGTTTATACGATGATCGGCCAATAGGTGATATATTATTGATCTTTGCTGATCTTCTGTATTATTATCGATAATTTTTATATAAGTTGTTTAATTATTATACTAATTTTTTTATGTCTGGGTAACAGTTTGAGGAGAAAGGAGATTATGTCGGAAAGTGTGAACTCATGTCCAACGTTGTCAAGTCTGATTTTTCCTAGTGCTCAGGGCAGGTCAGGCTCTCCCACTGCCTGCTCCCTGCCGCCTGGGGGGAAGCGTTTCATCATCCACACCAGCAACAGCAAGGCGGGCAGACCTGATAGGGAGGTTGAAAAGAAATACCATTCCCAGGTCATATGATCCGCCATCCATCCACCGGCGGAAGAGAGAACGGTTCGGCCAAAGGCCATGAACGAGGAGAGCAGGGCATATTGCGTTGCCGTATAGGCAATATCGCACAGCGACGACAAATAGGCGACAAAAGCAGCGGTCCCCATGCCACCGGCCAAGTGTTCGATAAGGACAGTCGCCGCGAATATTTTCATGTCGTGACCCGCACGGGCCAGAATGACGAACGTCAGGTTGGAAAGAAGTTGCAGTATCCCACAGAGAAACAAAGCTTTCATGATACCGAGACGCTTGACCACCCAGCCGCCAAAGAACGCGCCGACGATGGTGGCGGTCAACCCGACGACTTTGCTGATTTCGGCGATTTCGATGCGGGTAAACCCCAACTCGCTATAGAAAGGGTTTCCCATGACTCCCGTCAGAGCATCTCCCAATTTGTAGAGCAATATGAACAGCAGCACCTGAAACCAGCCCTTGCGAGAGAGGAATTCGGCAAAAGGACCGACAACGGCTCCAGAAAGCCATAAGACCAATTTGCGTCCCCCCTCGCCCAAGCCGTGGATCCCCGAGATTTTGGCCCGCATTCGTTTTTCCAGCTTGATGGAGGCTCCGCTGGCAACGATTTTTGGTTCCGGGGTCAACAAAATGGTGATCATGCCAACCAGCATCAGGGAAGCCATGATCAGGTATGTGGCCATCCAGCCCACCCAGGTGGCGAGATATAACGCCAGGGCCCCGGAAGTCAGCATTCCGAGACGATAGCCCAACACCACCACCGCGGCGCCGGCGCCGTATTGATCTTCATCGAGAATTTCCACCCGGTAGGCATCGATGACGATATCCTGGGTGGCGGACCAGAAAGCAGTAATCAAGGCGAAGACAGCGGTCCACAAAGGCAGCTCGGCGGGATGAGTAAACCCCATGGCGGCAATGGACAACATAAGGAAGAACTGTGTCAATATCGCCCAGCCTCGACGTCGGCCCAAAGTCAAGGTCAACCATGGCAATGGCATCCGGTCCACCAATGGCGCCCACAAGAATTTGAAGGTGTACGGGATACCCGACAGCGTAAAGAGACCGATGGATGTTTTACTGACCCCCGATTCAGCCAGCCACAGGGACAAGGTACCGAAGGTCAAGGCCAGCGGCAGGCCGCTTGAAAACCCAAGAGCCAGAACCGCCACGATCCGGGGATGTCCATAAATATGGAGAAACTCTTCAATACTTTTCAACGGGTTGGAAAAACCCAAGTTCATGACCGATATCCTTCCTCCATCCTAAGGAACCATTCTGATCGCGGTCCAATCATGGCGAAAGCCACAAGCTACTGCAATTGTTTTCTTTGCTAAAGGGGCCGCGGTTGCCGATCGCCAGGGTGGTTCGCTACAGGAACTGGAAGGTCAAGTGTGGACAGGTTGGGATGGGTCAAGAAAGGAACGACTCCTTTCCCTAAGCCCTCCCTTTCACTGGTCAGGCGTATTGGGCCCATAGGACTGTTCGCACAAAGCCTGCCAAAATGTCAGGCAGATTCGGTCATTCAGGTCAATCTGGCTGGTTGATGAGCTTTCTCAACCGATGCGGTCAAAACAACTCTCCGGTATATCCTTTTCCAGCAATGAGCGGCGAAGCGCCGGTTCCGGCGAAGACGGCGCCACTACGAAATCCGAAAGGGAGTGTTCGACCGCGACTGCCCCGATAGCCGCGCCAAGGTTCGAGGTCGTCCAGCGCCAAGGTTAAGGTTTTCTTACCCGAATCCAGGGTCACCCCTGCCGCGGGATCGAAAGTGATCACATCCACCATCAGTTCATCCCGGGCCAACTTCAGGATGCGGACCCCTTTTCCTTTGGAGAGCAAAGGGAATTCTTCAGACCGGCACACCAGCATGTTCCGACCGCGGCTGATGGCAGCCACCATGGACCCCACGACGGGATGGATATGCAGAGGGTAGTCATCGTCATCCTTGAAGGAGATCACCTGCTTGCCGGAGCGATGGCTGGTGAGGAGGTCTTTCCCAAGGATGCGGAATCCTTGACTGAGCCGGGTGGCGACGAAATATTCCCGATCGGGATCAACCGTCAATCCCCAAAGCACCTTGTCGCCTGAATCGATATCGAACAGTACCGACAGGGGATCGCCGAATCCTTTTCCATCAGCCAGGCGATGGGCCAGAGTGGAGTACACTTTCCCCGTCCGGGCAACGAACGACACCTGTTGGTTGGAATAGCTGGTAAAGGCGCGTAGCAGATCGTCTTCGACTTTGAAGCGTATTTTTTCGACGGCACTCAAGTCATGACCTTTGATGGCCTTGACCCACCCTTTTTGTGACAGGATGACAGTCACTGGTTCCTTTTGTACCAGATCTTCGGGTCGGAGGGTGATTTCTTTGTTGGCCTCCTCCAGTGTGGTGCGTCGAGGATCGGCAAAGGCTTTTTTGGTTTGACCGAGGTCGGCGCGAATGTCCCCCCACATTTTTTCCGGACTGGCCAAAAGATGCCGCAGTTCAACGGCACGGGCCTCTTTTTCAGCCATTTCACCGCGTATGGCCATTTCCTCCAGTTTTCTAAGCGACCGCAACCGCATGTTCAAAATTGCTTCCGCCTGCTCTGCATCAAGGCTGAACCGGGCCATCAGGGGGGGGGCCGGGTCATCGTTTTCCTTGATAATGGCGATGACCTCGTCAATATTCAGATGAACGACGAGATGAGCGGCAAGCAGATGGAGGCGCTGGTCGATCTTCTCCAGTTCATGGCGTGCCCGGCGGGTGTGTACCTCGAAACGATGGTTCAACCAGGCTTGCAACAGTTCTTTGAGATTCATCACCTCCGGTCGCATCTGACCGGTGATGACATTGAAGTTGATGGTGAACCTGATTTCCAGCTCACTGTTTTTAAAAAGGTAGGCCATGATCATGTCGGGGTCGAGGCGGCTGGAGCGGGGTTCCAGAACGATACGGATGGCCGCATCCGATTCGTCGCGCACGTCCACCAGAAAGGGGCATTTTTTTTCGGTAATCAATATGGCAATGCGTTCGATCAGACGTGATTTTTGTACCTGATAGGGGATTTCGGTCACCACCAGATTCCACAATCCATGATCCAGCGGTTCTTTATGCCAGCGTGCCCGGAGACGCAGGCTGCCGCGACCGGTTTCGTAGGCTTCCCGACGTTCGTCGGCGTCGGAAACCAGGATGCCGCCGGTAGGAAAATCGGGACCGGGAACATGCTTCATGAGATCGACGACCGTGCAAGAGTCATGATCGATCAAGGCCATGCAGGCATTGAGGATTTCGCCGACATTGTGCGGCGGAATGGAAGTGGACATGCCGACGGCAATTCCCGAGGAACCATTGGCAAGCAGATTGGGGAACCGGGCGGGGAGAACGCCAGGTTCCTGCATGGAACCGTCATAGGTTTCGTGGAAGGGAACGGTATCCTGGTCGATATCTTCCAGCAGGGCCATGGCAATACGGGTGAGACGGGCTTCGGTGTAGCGCATGGCGGCGGCGCCATCACCATCGACGTTGCCGAAATTGCCCTGGCCGTCGACCAAGGGATAACGGGCAGCGAATTCCTGCGCCAGGCGCACCATGGCATCGTAGGCTGCCTGGTCCCCGTGAGGATGGTATTTGCCGATAACATCGCCGACCACCCGCGCCGATTTTTTCGGTGGCAGGCTGGGTTCCAGATGTAGGCCACGCATGGCAAACAGGATGCGTCGATGAACAGGCTTCAAGCCGTCACGGACGTCGGGCAGAGAGCGGCTGATGATGGTCGATAGGGCATAAGCCAGATACCGGCTTTCCAACTCCAGCCGAATGGGGGAGTCTTGGATACGGTCGCTATCGGCCATCAAGTGGGCTCGGCCTCACGGATGGGAAGGGTGGCCGTGGCCGTCGGGGTTGGCCCGGAACTGGCGGAATGCTTGGGGGGGAGACCGAACTTTTCCCGCAGACGATCTTCGAGATCATGAAGTAATTCCTGGTTTTCTCTGAGGAACTTTTTTGTGTTTTCGCGGCCTTGACCGATGCGTTCGCCCTTGTGGGAATACCAGGCCCCCGATTTTTCCACCAGACTTTGTTCGACGGCCATATCCAACACCTCCCCCTCCAGAGAAATGCCTTCACCATAGTTGATATCGAACTCGACGCTGCAGAAGGGAGGGGCCATCTTGTTTTTCACCACCTTGACTTTGGTGCGGTTTCCCACCACTTGGTCACGGTCTTTGATGGCATTGATGCGACGGATATCCAGACGTACGGAGGCATAGAATTTCAGGGCATTGCCACCGGTGGTGGTTTCCGGGGAGCCGAAGGAGACGCCGATTTTCATGCGAATCTGATTGATGAACAAAACGATGGATCGGGAGCGGGATATGGAGCCGGTCAATTTGCGCAAGGCCTGCGACATCAGGCGGGCCTGGAGACCCATATGGGAATCGCCCATTTCCCCTTCCAGTTCTGCTTTGGGGGTCAGCGCCGCCACCGAGTCGACCACGACCAGATCCACGGCCCCGGAACGGATCAGCATATCGACGATTTCCAGAGCTTGTTCGCCGGTATCGGGTTGGGAGATCAACAATTCATCGACATTGACTCCCAACCTGCGGGCATAGGCGGGATCGAGGGCATGTTCCGCATCGACAAACGCTGCAACTCCTCCCTGCCGTTGAATTTCGGCGGCGACATGCAAAGCCAGGGTTGTTTTGCCCGAAGCTTCAGGGCCAAATATTTCACAAACCCTGCCGCGGGGGAGACCACCGATTCCCAAAGCAATGTCCACTCCCAAAGATCCGGTGGATACCGTAGCCACGTCCGGAACGACCTGATCGCCCATGCGCATGATGGAACCTTTACCATATTGGCGTTCGATTTGCGCCAGGGCAGCATCCAGGGCTTTGGCTTTTTGTGGATCCAGGGACATTTTGACGGCTCCTTGTGACTGATGATGAAAACGCTCCCGGTCGATGCGGAGGGCGGGACGCAGTGTCTTCCGGACCCGAAAGGGGGACAGGAACACTCTTGTTCCTTCTTAAGAGATTGAAGAAAATGTTTCGGACGGGCCGGGCACCGTCGGCCCCTTTCCACCCCGTGCCGGATCGTCATTAGAAGGAAAAAAAAGATTGATGAAGTCAAGCTCTACGAGTTGGTCGAGGAAGAACCTCCTTCATCCTTTCCCAACGCCTTGACCAGTTTCTCCCGGGCCGAGGTTTTGCCGCTACTGGGATCCTCTCCCAGGATTTCTTTGAGGATCTGGGTATAGCGTGCGCGCGCTTCCTTGTTGGCGGTGCTGACTTCGTCCTGGATTTTGGAGATTTTAAAGAAATCTCCGCCCAGCAATCGTAAAGCCTTCAGTCCGCCTATTTTTTTGTGCAGCCCAACGGCGATCATCTTCTGGCCGACTTTATGGCTGGTCATGCGTTGGAACCCTTTTTCCATCTCTTCAGCGTCCCCGAGATCGACGATACCCATGGCCAGGATTTTTCCGGCTATGGAATCCCCCTTGACGAATCGTGCCGCTTTGGACAACAGCTTGGTGCGACCTTTTTCGATCAGACTACGAAACACCAACCGCGTCATGAGGATTTCACCGGCAGCGGTGCCGTCGGAGATGTATTTTTCCAGTAACGTCACGAGCGAGTTCAGATCGGCCTGACGGGTCAGTTCCACCGAGAGGATGGCGGAAGCCTTGGCGTTATCTTTGCTTGATGTCAAGGCTCTGACGAGAGGTTCGATGGCGACTTCCTTGCGATTGACTAAGCCAGTTGCCAAAACGACGGTTCCCGGAGAGGTGGAATTGAGGAGGTTCATGGCTTCCAAGATTTGTTCCATGGTCCCCTTGCCGATGACTTCCATGGCCCAGATGATCTCTGCTTCGGGTTGATTCCCTGGAGCGGTGGCAATGGCACGGATGACATGGTTGATGGTTCCCTGCTCGGCAATCCCCTTGGCCAGGGATTTGATGGCACCAGGGCTGATTTCGGCGTGACGTAGGGCATCAATCAATGGATTGACCCCCTTGCGCGAAGTGATACCGTGAACCAGGGCATCGACCAGTTCCTTGTCGCCGGGAACTTTGCTCAGGGCTTCGACGAGGTGAAAGGCTTTGACTTCCTTGTGCTGGATGATGGCTCCGACCATTTTACGACGTTCCTGGGGGTTGTCCTTGACGTCGTGAAGGGCACCCAACATTTTTTTGAGTTTTCCTTCTTCCAGGACCGATGTCACATCAACGTGGACCTTTTCTTCCTTGCCTTTTTTCTGCTTGTCAGTGTCTGAGAGTTCTTCCGCTTTGGCTGCAAACCGTGTATCCAGGTTTTCCAGGGCGTGGTCTTTTTTGTCTCCAAGGTTTTCTTGGAGCGTCGCCCGAATTTTGGCCAATTGTTCCGCTGTATAGAGATCGCGCTCTGCCATGACGAACCCTTCCTTAACCAAATCATTGCATGACCGGATACGGTAGCAACACATTCCGGCCTGGAGAATAGACTCTGGTCCATGTTTTGCCCCGGTTCGGTCCTTTCCGGTGACGGCTGCAGGGATGGCTTGGACAATATCCGGCTGCCATAAGGGCAAAATCAGAATCCTACCTTTTCAAGAGACCCTGCAGCCTTGTATACTGGGACGTTCCCTG
>JADFZF010000067.1 GCA_015232645.1 Magnetococcales bacterium
GGGGGCGGTCCCATCGGTAAACGAGGTTGCGGGTGAAGCGGGGACGAAAGGGGCCGTGACCTTCCCGAGGGGGGGGGGGGGGGGGGTCGGTAGGGAAAAGGCAGTGCCGACGGTGGGGGGGGCGGTTGGTGCCGGGGCGGAAGAACCACCGATGGCGCCGGTTCCCCTCAAGGAGCTGCTGGCGGCCTTTCCGGAACCCGCTCCGCGTAAAAAAGGGACCGTCCTGGCTTCTTTGAATGATCACCACGGTGAGGGGGGCAAACCAGAACCGTTGCCCAATCCCACTCCCTTGCGGATCGGTGGGGGTAAGGAGCAGGCCGACTTGCCACCGACGACACTCCAACCGGAGCCCAGTGGAGCCCCGGTCGTGATGGCTGGGGGCGGGGAAAAGCGAGGCGTCAATGGCAATGAGAAGGTGGACGTGAAGAGCGGGGGGGAGGATCCCCGTATTGCCGTATTGCTTAAGGAAGGGGGGCGGCATTTCCAGGCCATGCGTCTGACATTGCCTGAAGGTGAGAATGCCTTGGAGAGTTATCGGGCGGTGTTGACCATTGATCCAGGGCGTGGCGAGGCCAGGGAAGGCATTCGGAACATTGCATCGCGGCTTTTGGAGTTGGCCCGGCAGGATCTGGAAGAGGAACATCTGACCCAACCGGAGGAGAAGAATGCCATTTCGAGGGTGATGTTGGCGGCCAAACTGGATCCGAACAACGAGGGCATTCGGTCTTTATCGGACCAGATTGTAGAAAAATTGGTTCAGTTTGCCAAGGGGGCGGCGCATAAGCACCAGAGGCGAAAGGTGGAAACGTGGCTGGGTCAGGCTTTTGCGATCGCACCCGAGAATCGGGTTCTTGTCCAGGCCTACAAAGAATTGTTGAACAAGGATATCGGCCTGTTGCAAAATCAGATCCAGGCGGTGGCGGGAGCGTCGTCGACGTCGGCCATCGAACCCAAGGTCGAGGTTCGTGAAGAGAATCGGGTTGGCGACAAGGCGATCACTCCTGCCGAGGTTCACGGAGCGACGGAGAAAGGAGATCGGATTACCCATCCTACTACGGCCAGCGGCGTCTGGAAGGATCCGGTGACTGGCATGGAGTTTGTTGAAATTAGCGAAGGTTGTTTCCATATGGGCTCGGAGGAGGGAGATATGGACGAATCGCCTCGGCATCGGGTCTGTCTGGACCGTTATCGCATCAGCAAAACGGAAGTTACCCAAGGGGTATGGAAAAAAATGATGGGGTCGGACAACAATCCTTCCAAGTTCAACAAGGACGATACTCTTCCCGTGGATTCGGTTTCCTGGGTCATGGCGGTGGAATTCATTCGTCGTCTCAATGAAAAGGCATCGACGACTGTCTTTCGGTTGCCCTCGGAGGCGGAGTGGGAGAATGCTTGTCGTGCGGGAGGGGGGGACCCGTACCAGACCGGAATGACCATAACCAGCAGTCAAGCCAATTTTAATGGTACCCAGCCTTTGCCTGGTGAGGAAAAGGGAGAGTTCCGTCGCAGCACGATGGCGGTAGGATCCTTTGCACCCAATCGTTTTGGTCTTTACGATATGCATGGGAACGTCTACGAATGGGTGGAGGATTGGTACGTCAAGGATTATTATGCCAAGTCGTCGGAGCATAATCCAGTGGCCAAGGATGACAGTTCCTCCCTTCATGGGCTACGTGGCGGAGCGTGGCACAGTAGCGCGAGCAATGTGCGTTGTGGCTACCGCTATCGGGGACGGCCTGATGCCAACAATTCTGGCAATGGGGTTCGGCTTGTGCATTCGGCAGCTGGTGGTTGAGCCCCCGGTTTTCCGTCCCGGTGGCGTTCAAAATCGTGCCTCCCCAGGGAACCCTGGGAGGGTGAATCGTGGAAGTGGAAACGGGTGGGTCGTGTGAATTTGACGAGGATTTTTTTTATTGTTGTTGCCATCCTGGCTATAGGCAACTTTCTGCTCAACTCTGGGACGAGGACAAGTTCTGGATTGGGGTGGTATCTTTTGGTGATTTTTTTGCTGGCAGGTGGAGTGCTGTACTTGTTACGGGATGGTTCGGGTGGGTTTCGTTTTGACGCAGGTACGGCCATTTACGGTGGTGGATCGATGACGATGGGACCGCGGCGTCTGTCGCATCAGCTTGAGGTTATTCACCATACGGCGGATTGGTCGGTTGTGGCCAGAGGGGATACCGTGGGGATGTTCAGAAATGCGCCGATATCCGCATGGATTCGCACCTCCGATGAGCGTGAGGCCGATTATTGTGGCATCACCAATCTACCGCTGCCGGAACAATATTCCTGTATTGAAATTCCTGCAACCTCCGAGTTGATCCTCCCTCCGGGGTTGGTTTATCACATCCGTTCGTGATCATGAAGGATTGCCATCCCCTCGTGATGCCAGACCATGGAACGTTATGTCCCCGCCAGTAGTTTGAGAAGGCTTCTGAATAGTCAGCGTAAAGATCGTGTTTTTGGTTCAGTCAACAATCCATTTTCAGCATTCGTTTGGTCTCCCAGGGGAGTTCCTGGTCGATCTATTATTGTACCAACAGCTCGGTTGAAGGTGGATCCTGGGCGAAGAGCGGCAAAAATTAGAGTTTAGGTATGTCATTGGATGGACAACGATCACAACAAAATCAGGGGGCAGGAGAACCATACCCCCATGATGGCCCAGTATTGGGAAATCAAGAACCAACATGCCGATGCCTTGTTATTTTATCGGATGGGGGATTTTTATGAGCTGTTTTTTGATGATGCCAAAATTGCCTCGGAGATATTGGATATAGCCCTGACGACGCGCGGGAAAACGGCGGGTGAAGACATTCCCATGGCGGGGATTCCGTTCAGAAACCTGGATCAATATTTGAAGAAAGCGGTGGTGGCGGGATACAAAGTGGCCATCTGCGAACAGATGGAGTCCCCTGGAGCGAGCAAAGGTCCGGTGAAGCGTGAGGTGCTGCGAGTCGTTACCCGGGGGACATTGACCGAAGAAGGTTTATTGGATCCGGGGGCCAACAATCATCTGGTGTCGGTGGTGGCCCCTGGGGGGCGGGAGGAGGGTCCGGCACTGGGGTGTCTGGACCTGTCCACCGGGGAATTTCGTGTGGCTTTGGCCGACTCCTGGGATCATGGAGCCGGACTGATTTCGGCCTGGAGACCCAGTGAAATCCTCATGCCCCAGGGGTGGCAGGCACCGGAATTATTTCAGGCGTGGATGGACAAGGTCACCTGGAGACCGGTGTGGGAATTTGACCGGCAGCAGGCGCGCCGGGTGTTGTTGGAACATTTCCAGGTGGTCAGTCTGGAGGGCTTCGGTCTGGAGCGCTCCCAAACGGGACAGGCGGCCGCCGCTGCGTTGATTGCCTATTGTCGGGAGTCCCAGAAAGACTCTTTGAACCATATCCAGGCCATGTCGGTGATGGTATCGGGCGAGTGGATGGTTTTGGATGATGATTGCCGGCGCAATTTGGAAATCAATGCCAGTCTTCGGGAGGGGGGGCGGCAAGGGAGCCTGATGGGGGTATTGGATGCCACGGTGACCGCCATGGGAGGGCGACTGTTGTCGCAATGGTTGAATTATCCCTTGCAGGATCGGCAAGCCATTGGTCGGCGGCAGGATGGGGTGTCTTGGCTGCTGGATCACGGTATGGAACGGGAGCGAGTGCGGGAACAGTTGAAGAATGTGCGCGATCTGGAACGTCTGTTGGGACGGATCGTCCTGAGGCGGGCTTCACCGCGGGATCTCGGTTCGCTGCGTGATACTCTGGTGGTTTTACCGCGACTGCTGGCCTTGTTGGACGTCGTCCAGGAGTTGCCTGTCATTTTACAGGAAGTACGGGATGGGATCGGCGGCTATGAGGCGTTGCAGGAACGGTTGCTCGCCGCCCTGGTGGACGTGCTTCCGGCGGCGCCGAAGGATGGGGAGGTGTTTCGTCCAGGGTTCAATCCGGACCTGGACCGGTTGCGTGACCTGGCGGGTGGTGGTCGCGACAGCCTGATGCGCCTGGAGTCGGAAGAGCGACAGAAAACGGGCATTCCCAGTCTCAAAATCAAGTTTCACCGCACTTTTGGGTATACCATCGATATCACCCACGCGCACAAGGACAAAGTGCCTTATCATTATCAACCGCGGCAGACCATGGTGGGTTCGACTCGTTACACCACACCCGAATTGAAGGAATTCGAGGCACAGATATTGGATGCCGAAGACCGTCTGGCGCTTTTGGAGGGGGAACTGTTGGAGAATCTGCTGCGGGAGGTCGGGGCCTTCGTTGGCGACCTACAACGGAGCGCCCGGCGCCTGGCGGTTCTCGATGGCCTGACGTCATTCGCCCATGTCGCTTTCGAGCGGCACTATTGCCGCCCGGTCATCCATGAAGGGGATGAAATCAGGATTGTTCGGGGACGTCATCCGGTGGTCGAGGCATTTACCAGGACCGATTTTATCGGTAACGATGCCCTTCTCAATCGGGAGCATCAGCGTATCGCTCTGATTACCGGGCCCAACATGTCGGGTAAATCGACCTTCATGCGTCAGGTGGCGTTGATCGTACTGATGGCGCATACCGGATCTTTTGTTCCGGCCCAAGAGGCCAACATTGCTTTGACCGACAGGATACTGACCCGGATCGGGGCGACGGATGATCTGGCGGGAGGGCGTTCCACGTTTATGGTGGAGATGACCGAAACGGCTTACATTCTCCATCATGCCAGCGTCCGTTCGCTGGTGATTCTCGATGAAATCGGTCGCGGTACCGCCACCCATGATGGCTTGGCGATTGCGTGGGCGGTGGTGGAATTTCTGCATGCCAGTGGTCGGGGGTTGGTATTGTTCGCTACCCATTTTCACGAACTGACGGTTTTGGAGCAACGTTTGCCGGGCGTGGTCAATCATACGGTGGAGGTCCGGGAAGCGGATGGCCGACCGCTTTTTTTGCATACCATCGTTCCTGGGGCCGCCGATCAGTCGTATGGGGTCCATATAGCGGAGCTGGCTGGTTTGCCGGTATTGGTGACGGAACGGGCCTGGGAGATTTTCAACCAATTTCGTGAGCGTGAGCGGGGGGTGGATCGGCCCCCGGTCAAGCCGGTGCCATCACGGCGCAAGAGGGTGGTTGTTCCGGGGCAGATGTCTCTTTTTCCGGCCCCTGGGGAGTCGGAGATCGTGACCATCCTGAACGACCTGAATCCCGACACGTTGTCGCCACGCCAAGCGTTGGAGGTCATCTATCGGCTCAAAGGGTTGCTGCCCTAGGGCCAGGGGGATGGGGCTTGCCGGGCGATTTTTATGGATGAAGGCGCGAACACCTCTCATGAATGACGAACCAGATACCGAGAACAAGATTCCGTTATTGTTGTTGGGGACCACCGGGCGTTTCAACAGGCGTTTGGCCCCTTATTGGCCCCAGTGGGGGTATCAGGCGATGATGATTGATGACGGAGAAAAAGCGCGATCCTTTTTGTGCACTTTTTCTCTGGAGCTGGTCGTGATCGACATGGCCTGGTCCCGGCGCGAGAGTCACCAGACTTTAGAGCAATTGCATCAATTGACCGGTTCGGCGACGACATCGGTTCTTGGGTTGATCCAACACAATGAGACTGTGCCCCATATTCGGCAGGGTATTGCCGCGGGGGTGGATGATTATTTTGTCATGGCGGGCAATCTGGCGCTGTTGGAGAACCGGATTCACATTTTGCTGGAAGCGGCCCGAAGCAAACGCATGATGGTGGCCCAGGAGGATCGATTCAACGCCATTTTGCAACGGGCAGCCGATGGTAACGTGACCACCGATGGCCGGGGGATCATCCTGGCCATCAACAGTGGCGCGGCGCGTATTTTTGCCTGTGGGGAGACGGAAATCGTCGGCGAGGAGGCTGATCGGCTGATTCCTGGGATTGCCGAATATTTGAGTGCTGCCGGGGAGACCACTGGCACCGGTGCCACCGCCGGTTATGGTATTGAAGGGATGGGAATCCGCCGGGATGGTTCCAGACTGCCGTTGCACTATTCGGTGGCCCGTTTTGACGCTGATCGGCAGATTCGCTATTCCATCATCATCCGGGATCTTTCGACGCTCAAGGAGGTGGAAAACGAATACCGTCGCTTGGCCAAGGTATTGGAATACAACCCCAGTATGGTCATGATCACCAATACCCAGGGGGTCATCGAGTACGTCAATCTGAAGTTGAGCGAAGTCACGGGTTATCCTCTGGAAGAACTGGTCGGCAGGAATCAAAAGATTCTCAAATCGGGGTTGCAGGATCGGGAGTTCAACGAAACCCTTTGGAGCACCATTCAGCAAGGGCAGGTTTGGCGTGGCGAGATGCAGAACCGCAAGCGCGATGGGAGTTCCTATTGGGCCTGGGTGAATATTTCTCCCATACGTGGGCCGGATGGGTCGGTTCAACAGTATGTAGCGACCTCCCGGGATATCTCCGCGGAAAAGGTGATGGCGGAACAGATG
The DNA here is from genome assembly GCA_015232645.1 of Magnetococcales bacterium. Classification (GTDB taxonomy): domain Bacteria; phylum Pseudomonadota; class Magnetococcia; order Magnetococcales; family UBA8363; genus UBA8363. The sequence continues at coordinate 6,456 of JADFZF010000067.1, forward strand.
GCGCGGGCACAGCGCGAGCGGCTGGAGGTTCAGGCGCAAATGGAGGCGATTCTGAACAATATGTCCAGCATCGTATTTTTGAAGAAAGCTTGCGGGACGTATCTGTTCATCAATCGATCCTTTGAAATATTTCTCGGGTGTAGCGCCCAGGAGGTCTTGGGGAAGCGGGCCAGTGATCTGTTTGGTCCGACGCTGGCGGAAGTCATGGAGGAGGCGGACCGGGAGGTTTTGGAACGCAAATCTTTGGTGGAAACTGAAATTGCCATGACGGGCGCTGATGGAGAGCGGGTGTTTGTCATGACCAAGTTCCCTTTGGCCATCGGCGACAATCCCACGACGGTATTGTGTGGGATAGCGACGGATATAACCAAACGCAAACGGATGGAGCGTGAGTTGCAGGTCGCCAAGGAACAGGCGGAGGCAGCCAATCGAGCCAAGAGCGATTTCTTGGCCAATATGAGTCATGAAGTGCGGACCCCGATGAATGGCGTCGTGGGCATGCTGGAACTGTTGGATCGTACCGAATTGGATGCCAATCAGAGGCATTTTTTGTCTACCGCGATACAATCGGCGGAATTACAATTGGCGGTCATCAATGACATTTTGGATTTTTCCAAAATCGAGGCAGGTCGGCTGGAGTTGGAGGAGATCCCTTTTGATTTGACCGAGGTGGTGGAGGAAACCGCCGCCATGTTGGCGGAACGGGCCCATGGCAAGGGGTTGGAACTGGCGGTTTTCATTCAACCGGAGCTTCCCAACCGGTTGAAGGGCGATTCATTGCGTATGCGTCAGGTCCTCATCAACCTGATGGCCAATGCCATCAAATTTACTGAAAAGGGCGAGGTGGTGGTGGAGGTAAAACGTGGAATGCCACGTCGGAATGAGGCCATTTGGGTCGACTTTCGCATCAGCGATACCGGTATAGGCATGGATGCCCAGGTCAGGGAGAAGCTTTTTCAGCCTTTTACCCAGGCGGATAATTCCACCACGCGTAAATATGGTGGTACCGGATTGGGTTTGGTGATTTCGCGTCAGTTGGTGGAGGCCATGGGGGGAGAGATTACCGTGGAAAGCGAGCCGGAGGTGGGGTCCACCTTTCGGTTTTCCATCCCGTTTGTGGAAATCGATCATGATCGGCAGGGGGTGGTGGAAAGTTTGCGCGGAGCCTATGTGCTCATTGTTGACGATAACGACACCAACCGATCGATTTTGGAAAATTATTTTCGTTCCTGGGGCATACCGTTTCGCAGTGTTGATTCGGGTTCCCAGGCACTGGAAGTGCTGCGGCGACAGAAGGATCCGCGTAATCGTCGTGCTGCCTTTCGCGTGGCGATCATTGACTTTCACATGCCGGGAATGGATGGCCTGGAGTTGGCCCGTGCCATTCGTCATGATCCCGATATACCGCCGGTCCATCTCATGTTGTTCAGCTCTGGAATGCAGCCTGGACGTGAAGAGTTGCGTGTCTCCGGAATTGATCTGTGTCTCATGAAGCCCGCGGGCAAGGGGAAGATTCTTGATGGACTGGCGGCTTTGGTCAAGTCCAACAAATATATCGCGGCTGAGTTGGAGAGTCCGCTGGGGGAGGTGAAGAGCGGGGGGGAGCGATTGCGAGGGCGGGTGTTATTGGTTGAAGATACGATGATCAATCAGCAAGTTGCTTTGGGGATGCTGAAACAATTGGGGCTGGAAGTCACTTTGGCGACCAATGGTGTCGAGGCGGTGGCGAAGGTGCAAACGGGTGTTTTCGATTTGGTGTTGATGGATGTGCAGATGCCGGTGATGGATGGTTTGGAGGCAACGAGAGAGATTCGCGCCTGGGAGGAAAGTTTGGGCAAGGGGGCGCTTCCGATCATCGCCATGACGGCGCATGCCCTGGAAGAAGATCGTCGGCGCTGTCTGGAGGCGGGGATGGATGATTATCTGCCCAAGCCGGTGCGTTGGGAGATGCTGGAGCGGATGTTGACGCGATGGTTGGGCGTGGTGCAATGGTTTGGAGGAGAGAAGAGTGGATCCGAGGTCCTCTCGGAGGTGGCTGCGGTTGGCGACGGGGAGCGGCAGGGGGGAGAGCGGGAATCCATGTTGGATACCCGGGTATTGGAATCCATGGTTCAGCTGTTTCAAAATGATCCACAACAGGTCGAGCGGTTGGTTCAGGAATATCTTTCGGCAGTTCCCCGGCATTTGGAAGCCATCGTGGCCGATCTGGCTGCGGGGGAGTTTGTCAAGGCGGCCCGGGCGGCGCATAGTCTGAAATCGCAATCGGGCTATGTTGGCGTACCGGTGATGTCCCAGTGGGGACGGGAATTGGAATCGTTGGCCGATCAAGTCGATAAGATCGAACGTGGGCGGGTTATCGTGCAACGCATGCTTGAGGATTGGCCCGTGGTCAAGGCGGACCTGGAAGATTGGGTACGGAGTTTTCGTGACGGTCCGGCCAAGTCCTGTTGATTCGTCGGGGGTTGGTTGGAACCGGGAGGACGGTTTTGCCCAGACCCATCCTTTGGACTGTGATCGAATGTCAGCATCATGGCGACTGAAGAACTAAGTTTTGACGTGATCATCGTCGGGGCGGGTCCCGCCGGCCTGGCAGCAGCGATCCATCTGGCCAAACGCTCCCGAGAGCAGGGATATCCGCTTTCCATTTGTTTATTGGATAAAGGGGAATATCCTGGGGCCCACATTCTTTCGGGAGCGATTTTGGACCCCGCGGGGTTGGATGGTCTCCTGCCCCATTGGAGCGAACTTCTTGCGCTGGTCGTGACCGATGTGGTCCGGGAAGAATTGGTCTATTTGACTCGAAGCGCCAGCCATCGCCTTCCTCATTTTGACATTTTTGGTAACGAAGGTTGTGTGCTCCTGAGCCTGGGTCAACTGTGCAAGGGATTGTGCCGCCATGCCGAGTCCCTGGGGGTGCAGCCTTTTTTTGGTTTTTCCGTGGTGGAACCCATTTTTTCACCTGATGGCGGGTTGTTGGGGGTGGTAACGGGAGACGTGGGGCGGGATGTCCAGGGTCGGCCTCAACGCCAATTTCAGCCGGGAGTCCGGCTTCTGGCACCGGTCACCCTGGTCGCGGAGGGGGCCAGGGGGCATCTCTCCTCACGGCTGATCCGGCGTTTCCATTTGGACAGGGGCAAAACTCCGCAGCATTATGCCTTGGGGGTCAAAGAGGTTTGGGAAATCGATCCGGCACGATCGCAACCGGGAGCCATCGCGCATACAGTCGGTTGGCCGCTGGGTGACGGTTGTCAGGGGGGAGGGTTCGTCTACCACTCCCGCACGGGGCGCCTGGACCTGGGATTGGTCGTGGATCTGGCTTATACCCATCCCCAAACCGATCCGTTTGCGCTGATGCAATGTTGGAAAACCCATCCTTGGTTTCGCAATCTTTTGCAGGGAGGAAAACCTCTGGAGGCGGGGGCCCGGGTTTTGGTCAAGGGGGGGATTCAATCCTTGCCTTATCCCGGCTTTCCTGGTGGCTTGCTGTTGGGGGATGCTGCGGGGATGCTGGACGGCGTCCGCATGAAAGGGGTGCATCATGCCCTGCTATCGGGTATCGCAGCGGCGGAAGCCATCGCGAAATCCTGGTCTTCGAAAGTTGGTGTTTCCCAACTCGACCGGTTCTATTGGCAATATCTGGGGCAACGGGTATTGCCGGCCCTGCATCGTGCCCGGAATGTCCAGCCCATGATGACGGCAGGGTTTTGGCCGGGAATGTTGCATGGATGGATCGACCAGAAGTGGCTCGGGGGCCGAGCGCCATGGACTTGGAAAAGGGATCGTGAAGATCGGTCAACCCTCAAGGACGTCAGGCATTCGGTTTCTGGGCGTCCCTGTCGAGGTGGGATGGTGTTGGATCGCGATCGTACCCTGTTTCTGGCCGGAGTGAAATATCGGGAGAATCAACCCAGTCATATTCGCGATGGACGCCAGCTCGGTCCCCAGGATCGTTCCAGGAGTTTTCCCGAGAAATATTATTGCCCGGCGGGCGTCTTTTCCGTGGTCACCAGCGGTACGAATCCCGAGGTGCATCTGCGTCCTCATCGTTGCCTGCATTGCCAGACCTGCGCCATCAAGGACCCCGACCTGGCCATCCTCTGGACCCCTCCCGAGGGAGGGAGTGGTCCGCATTATTTGAGCTTGTAGGGCCTACGGTACCAATGGGCAAGAGGGGGCTTATTGGTTCAATGGATGGATCCAGGTTGAGCCTTTCAGGTCGTCAGGTTGAGTTTACAGGGAGGATTCTGACATGAGTCGTATCATGAAGCGTCTCCGGCAAAAGATGGCCGCCCATGCCAAACCCGACCGCAGGGATCGGAGGAGTGCTTTCAGGCCGGACGACTCACGCCTGGTGCTGGCGCTGACTGCCCATCGCCAGGGGCAGGTGGCTGAAGCGGAGGCGCATTGTTTGGCGTTATTGCGCGATCATCCCGAGGATCCGGATGCCTTGCATCTTCTCGGTGTCATGGCAAGCGAATTGGGACGGTACGCCCAGGCGGTCACATGGATCGAGGCGGCTGTCCGCCTGAAACCCATGTTTCCAGAGGCTTATTATAATCTGGGCAATGCTTTTAAAGGATTGGGCCGTCAGGATCAGGCCTTGGCCAGTTTTCGTCATGCCCTGAGGCTTCGTCCCGATTTTGCCGAGGCCTGCTTGAATATGGGGACGGTATGGCACGGACAATCCTTGTGGGCCGAAGCCGTGGAGTGCTATCGCCAAGCTTTGAGCATTCGTCCCGATTATCCCGAGGCTTTGGTTAATTTTGGCATGGCGTTGCAGAGTTGGGGAAATCTCGCCGCCGCCGAGGAAAAATTCAAGCAGGCCATCGCCATTCGTCCCGACTACCCTGAAGCCTGGTCTCGATGGGGCGTGACCTTGCAGGATCAGGGTGATCTGCCCGCGGCGGTGGAAAAATACCGTCAGGCTTTGATGCTTCGTCCTAACCAGGCGGAGTTTTTATCGCATCTGGGCGGAGCCTTGCTGAGCATGGAACGGTTGACGGAGGCGGAAGGCTATTTGCACCAAGCGTTGGCAAGGCAACCACGGCATCCCGAGGCTTTGACCAATCTTGGCAGCCTGTTGCACAAACAGGGACGGCTGCATGAAGCTTTAGAAGCATTTTTTATGGCTCAGGAGGCCGATCCCAATTTCGCCGAGGCCTATTTCGGCGCTAGCCTGGTGCAATTGTTGTTGGGAGATTATCCCTCTGGGTGGCGGCATTACGAGTGGCGCTGGCGAACCAGAGGGTTTCAACCTCATGGGCAGGGGCAGCCCGTTTGGGATGGGGGCGTTCTGTCGGGTCGCACCCTTCTGATTCATTGCGAGCAGGGGCTGGGCGATAGCATCCAGTTCATCCGTTTTGTGCCTCTGGTCAAGGAAAAAGGCGGCCGTATCGTGGTATTGTGCCCGCCGCCTCTGTATCGACTCTTTTCCCGGATGGCTTCCATCGACCTTTTGGTCCGCCATGGGGATTCGGTACCGCCCTGCGATTGCCAGATTCCGTTAATGAGCTTGGCGGGATTGCTGGGGACGACTCCCGATACCATTCCGGCACAGGGGCCATATTTGCAGGTAGAAAAAGGGCCTGGCCAGGAAAAAATGTTCCTTCCCGCCGAATTCCCTGGTTTGAAGGTTGGCCTGGTTTGGCGGGGCAGCAGGCATTTCAAGAACGATCACATACGCTCCATGCCGGTCTCTATGGTGGGTCAGCTACTGACGCTCGAGGGTTGTCTGTTCGTCAGTTTGCAAAAGGAAATGACCACTGAAGAGCGGGCATGGATGGCTGCGAAGCGTCATTTTGTGGACCTGAGCCAGGAGTTGTATGATTTTGCCGATACAGCCCGTATCCTGGCATCCTTGGATCTTGTCATCAGCGTCGATACCGCCGTTTTACATTTGGCAGGAGCAATGGGCATACCCGTTTGGGGAGTGATTCCTCACGTTCCTGACTGGCGTTGGCTGTTGGGACGAGCTGACAGCCCCTGGTATCCTTCATTGCGTCTGTTTCGGCAGTCCCGGCCCGGGTCTTGGCAGGAAGTCCTGGAGGAGATGACGGAGCGCCTGGGATTGGTTACCGCGGGGAAAATGCCATTGGTGTGGCCAGTATAAACGATGGCGGGCCTTCATTGGGATGGCGTGGCTTGGGTCGTCCGTAAGCGCCGAACGAACCCCAGGGTTCCAAAGATTTTCCAAAGCCATGATTCTCGTTCCATATTTCCAACACAAGGGAGGAAGATATGGATGAGAAAACGCTGGATGGGGTTGGATTGACAACCCTGCAAAATTTTTGGATCAAGCATGCCCGGCAATGCGAGGAGTTGTCCG
>JADFZF010000068.1 GCA_015232645.1 Magnetococcales bacterium
CTTTTTTCTTTCAATATTTTTATATATCAATAAATAATTAGCCATCCATTCCAATGAATGAATGTGACAAGGTAGAACTACGGAGGTTGTGTTTTCCACGGATGCCAGAGCAGGAGGTAGCGGTCATTGGCTGCCTTGGAAACCTCGATGCGTCGGTGCGGATCGGCAATTCCCTAACGCATGGGAAGCCACTTTTTTCCGACTTCCTGTTTTCCTTCCGGGGAGCGGAACGATTTGAAGTCCGAGGGGTCGTTGATGATCGTCTCAACTCGAAAGATGCAACCCTGCTTGTCGTACATCTTGATGGAGTTGACACCAAGTCGGTGTTTGATCCATACAGCCTCCAATCGTTTCTTCATGTCGATCGCCACTTCGGCCTGAAGAGTTGCCGGTACGCTTCCGTCGGTAGAGACTTTCCGTCCCAATAAACGCATCACGTCCGGGCTCAGGAATGTACCTGACCATGATGCACCAGCTTTGGATCAAGAAGCTCCAGAGTTGCAGCGTCCCGAAACATGACGTCAATTGCCCATTCGCTCTGGAATGCAGACCAGTAGTCATTGATCGAAAAGGAGGAAAACATCTCCTCGTGCGACGGGTTCAGGGTGCGAGCAATCCCGTCCCAAAGCTCTGGCCAAGAAGCGAGCAACTGCTGGTCCATCAAGCGCTGCGCTTGGATGGGATCAGCGATCCACGGAAAGCAGTTGTCGCATTGCCATTACGACGACGTGTCCAACAAAATCCTTCAGCAATACCCCTGCCGAGTATCAGGTAGGAACTCATCCCCCCCCTTGTAGGCCAGGGAACGAAGTGTTCCCCGGAACACCAGCCGATCAAATCCCGAAAGTGTTCCGATGACATCCTCTTCGTGTTTCCGATAAAAAGGTCTCCATGGCGTTCCCTTTTTGGTTTCATTGTTGAGTCTGTCAACTCCAACATGCCGAATCAAAAGGTGAAACGCCTGCTCTTCCATTTGGTTGCGGCTATGCCGCGCTATGAAACATGGTACGTTCAGTGACAATCAGGTAAGGTGCTGCCGTCGAAACCGATGGACGATCTGCCCTCCAGGGAAATCGACACGTTTTCCTGACCTTACCTTTACAAATGATGATTCACAACCCCCATCGCTTTGGAATCAACGTCTACCAGATTGAATGTTCAGCTCATGTTCATTTTCCCCCATTTTTTTATTACAGGTCCCATTCCACCCAACGTCATCACCGGGACCTATGATTGGCGCTTGGTCATTCTCTCCTTCGTGGTCGCCAACATCACCTCCCTCACCAGCCTCGATATTGCCATCCGGGTCAGACTGCTGAAATCGGAACGGCTGCGAACCCAGACTTCCAGGGTGATGTGGATGGGCATCGGCGCATTGATCATGGGAATCGGGGTGTGGTCCATGCACTTCATCGGCATGTTGGCCTACGACATGAACTGCGAAATCTCCTATGATGTGTTCGGCACCTTCTTTTCCATCATTCCCGCCGTCGCCAGCGCCTTTTTGGCCCTGCATCTGGCGGTCGGTCGCAGCGACAGCTGGCCACACCTGATCCTGGCGGGTCTGATCATGGGTCTGGGCATCAGCACCATGCATTACCTCGGCATGGACGCCATGCGCATGTCGGTTCATATCCGCTATCGCCCCGATCTGTTCTTGATCTCCATCCTGGTGGCTATTTCCTTCTCTCTGGCGGCGCTTTTGATCACTGCCGGTATGGTTCAACCACGCAATCGCGATATCATCCTGCAAAAATCAATCAGCGGCTTGGTCATGTCCATGGCCATCTGCGGCCTGCACTACATCGCCATGCAGGGGGCCATCTTCATCCCCGTCTCCCAATTGGCCGATACCACTCATGCCGTCGGTCCACACTTTTTTTCCGGCGCCATTTTTTTTCTGTTGTTCGTGATTTTGTCGGGCTATTGGCTACAACTCAACCTCCACGAGGCGGAACTGGCTCAAGCCAAGGAAAATGCCTTCCTGGCCAATCAAGCCAAAGGGATGTTTCTGGCCAATATGAGCCACGAAATCCGTACCCCCATGAATGCCATCATCGGCCTGAGTCATCTGTGTCTGCAAACCTCCCTGGACCCACGCCAGAAAGATTACATCCAGAAAGTCCACAGCTCTGCCACCTCCCTGTTGCGCATCATCAACAGCATCCTCGACTTCTCCAAAATCGAGGCGGGACGATTGGACCTGGAAACGATGGAATTCACCCTGGAGGAGGTATTGGAAAATCTGACGATCATGCTCTCTCTGAAGACCCAGGAAAAACACCTGGAGCTGGTGTTCAAATCGGCCCTGGATGTTCCCTCCAACCTGGTCGGCGACCCCCTGCGGCTGGGACAAATCCTCCTCAATCTGGCCAACAATTCCGTCAAATTCACCGACAAAGGTGAGATCGTCATCACCGTCAGCATGTTGGAACACGCCCATAGCATGGTCCGCCTGCAGTTTGCCGTGACCGACACCGGTATCGGAATCACGCCAGAGCAGAAGGCAGGACTTTTCCATAACTTTTCCCAGGCCGATTCCACCATCAGCCGCAAATTCGGCGGCACAGGGCTGGGGTTGGCGATCGCCAAACATCTGGTGGAGATGATGCACGGAAGCATCGGGGTCGAAAGCGAATCTGGAGCGGGAAGCCGTTTCGTCTTTGATATCTGGTTGAGGGTCCCACCTCAGCTCGTGGACATACCGTTGGTGCCGACGATAGGCCCTCTCAGGGGCAGCCGGGTTCTGGTGGTGGATGACAATGAACGATCGCGTCAGGTGATCGCCGATTATCTGAGTTCGTTCACCTTCCGAGTCACCACTTGCAACGATGGCCCCCAAGCGATCCAGACCGTAGCCACGGCCCATGCTGCCGGATCCCACTTCGATCTGATCGTCATGGATTTCTTGATGCCCGCCATGGACGGAATCACCGCCGCCGCCCATATCCGACATTTCCTGGGGCTGCCGCATCCACCCAGAATTCTCCTGGCCAGTGACTACGGCTGGGAAGGAGTGCTCAAACAGGCCACGCACGATGGTCACATCGACGGATATTTCATCAAACCCATCTGGGCCAGACGATTGTTCGAGACCATCGTAGCCACGTGCGGCCACTCCGGAACCAGCCAGTCAGGGAATCAGAGCGCCCACCACAGCGAACTCCATGATGCACAGACCCACCTGGCGGGAACCCAAGTGCTCGTAGTCGAAGACAATGATATCAATCGGCAGGTGGCACGGGAACTGTTGCAACAGGTCGGCATGCACGTTTTTTGCGCCGAAAACGGCCAGGAAGCCCTGGCCATAGTGGCCCGTGAGAACTTGGAATGCGTGTTGATGGACATGCAGATGCCGATCATGGACGGGTTGACCGCCACCAGAGAGATACGAAAAAATCCCAGTCTGGCCAACCTGCCCATCCTGGCCATGACCGCCAACGCCATGTCCGGAGACCGTGAACTATGCTTAGAAGCGGGGATGCAGGATCACATCGCCAAACCCATCGACCCGGCCCAATTGTACCTCACGCTGGCCAAATGGATCACCGCCAGGAGACCCCTTCCCGTCCTCCTCGACAACGAACCCCGTCCCGCCGCCTCCCAACCGCCCCCCCCACTCCCGGGACAACTCCCACCTCTACCGGGCATCGACATCACGGCAGGACTGCGCAACCTCGGCGGCAACATGTCGGCCTATCTGGAGGTTCTCCAAAAATTTGCCCACAACCAAGAAAAATCGATTCCCCTGATGCGGCAACAATGGACCGATGGCGACTGGTCGGAGTTGGGGCGAAGCGCCCATACCCTCAAGGGAGTGGCGGCCACCATTGGCGCCAAGACCCTGGCCTCCCTGGCAGCCCATTTGCAGAACCAAACCCAATCTCCTTCTCACATCGACCACCTCGCTGCCGATGTGGAAAAAACCATTCAGGAACTGCAACAAATCATCCAGACCATTCATGCCACCATCCTCCCGTCACCGATCCCCCCCCAGCTCCCCATCACCTGCGAGGAATTGGGCTCCCTGTTCAATGAAGCCATACCTCTTCTGGCCGCCTACGATGCCGATGCGGAACGGATCATCGCTGAACTGTCTCGTAGGGTGACCGATCCGACGGGATTGAAATATTTGCGCGGTTTGCAGGAGGCCTTCGGTCGCTTCGATTTCGAAACCTCCCAGAGTCTGATCCAGCGCTGGGCGGAAGCGGAAGGTATCACGCTCGATAGGTTGTGATCTGAGACACTGCCTTCTTCATCCCGGGAGATCACCCCCTCGGAGCTGCGAAGGCCAAGATTTGAGTTTCATGTCCTCCTCCAAGATATGCCCGACCATCAGATCACCCATGAATTTATGGAGCTGATAGGTCAAAAAAAGCTGATTTTCATCATGCTCCGACTGCTGGATCTTGCGCTTGAAATCGATGATGCCATCCTCCAGCCGGCGATGGATCCGCTTGTGCTCCTCCAACCACGGGACGGCCAATTCCTGCATCAACACCTCTTCATCATGAAAATGGGTATCGATATACAATAACAGTTCCCGGATGGTCTCCTCGGTGGTCACATCCATGGTGGTTTCAGTCGTTTGCGAACGTGACAGCGCCTCCCCGAGACGATTGATGAGGGTAAACAACCGCTCATGTTGGGCATCGATCTTGGCAAGGTTGACCCGGAGGACATCCGACCATGGATAGCGGTCAATTTTCGGTGGGGCGAAACGTTCCGCCAATCGCTGACCGATTACGGAAAAAATGGCCTTGGCCAGACGCCAGTCGCTGGACATGGCCACTTTAAGAGTTTCCAATTCCAAAGTCAGGCAGGTGGTCGGAATGGCAGCCCGAAGATTGCTGGAGTTGCCAAAGCCGGAATGCAGAGCCAACTCGCCAAACATCTCACCTTCATGAATGAAAAAATGATGTTCCCGGTCCTCTTCGGTCACCCGGGTGCCATGGACCCGCCCTTGATAGACCATGTGAACATTGACCTGCCGATCCCCCTTGCGCACGATATACTGGCCCGTTTCATAAGAAGAAATTTCCAGGATCGGGACGATCAATCGTTTGAGCAGCGGCGGGGGCAGACAGCTGAAACAGGAAGACCGACTTAAAAATGCGATGATATCGGCAGCAGATACCCTCCTGGTCATGTCGAGAATGTCAGCGTTCATACACTGGGTCCAGCATTCGGGTGATGGGGATCGTCCTGGGCCCTGGCCGCACGCTGGGTTGAAAAATCAACGGCTGGAGCTGGCCAAGGGACAGGGACAGCTGACGATCCCTGCTCCTCCACGGCAGGAGCCATCGATTCGAAAGCGGCGGGGTCGGGCATGTTCTGCCGGGTCAACAGCGGGGCCTCGCCGTTGCCCTCCAGGAAATCAATGATTTTTTGCAGGTCTCGTACCTGCCTGAACCCTTCCTTCTCCATGTGCCGTAATTGCTTGATGGTCGCATCTTCGGTCAAGGTGTCCACTCCGGCCATGGACCAGATGGCTTTGCGTTCTTCCTCAAGAAAAGATGGCATGGCACGCAAAAAAAGAAAATGGTCGTCCAAAAATTCTAATCTGACATCAATCGCAGCCACGGAAGTCCGGCGATCACGCAGCTCCCCCTCGATGAGATAGATCTGGGCGATGAGCAAAAACGATTGGTGAATACGATCCAACATCGTGCCAATGAGTCGGTCCACAAAATTCAGCACGAAGCCCAATCCATCCATGCGCTGCTTCAGCTTCTCAAATCGGGTCTCCAACGCCTTGGCGGATGCCCGCAGGGAAAAACCGGTTACGGCATCCTGTCGCAACAATTCCATGGTCAGATTGGTGCCATGCTTCTCCTCCATCCCCGAGGCCACGACTTCGGATGACCAGAGATTCAAGGCCAGGTTTTCCAAAATATTCAGTTCGTGTCGCAATTGATCCAAACCACAGGCCTTCTCATAAACATCGCGTATACGTAACGACCCCATCATGGTCAGCAAGGGGCGTAACAGATTTTTTCGAACTCCGGTCAGCAGCATCACCACCTCTTCACGATCATCCACCAACCCGCGCAAGGTGGCCAGAGCCCGTTGCAACCGCCGTTCCAGGATCTGAATACGTCGCCGTACCCCGTCGCCGTCAACGGCACCCAGGCGGATCATCTCCATGACCTCGTCGACATTGGTACTCTCCAGGATCGAGTTCAACGTCATGCAGTCCAACTGGAATTGGCCGCTCTGGGACATGCCATACAAGACAAGAATGGAGTCGTTGATCAAGGCAAACTCATCTTCCATGTCGCCGACCTTGATGATCCGACTCAAAACCTCGGAATTGGGCATGGTTTGGAGTTGGTCTTGGATCGGGCCGAGGAGAGTCTTCTGGACGCGCGACAGATCATGGCGCAAAAGGTCCCTGAGCAACGGTTCAAAACGGGATAACAGCTCATGCAGGGAGTCGGAACTCAATCGCACCAGGGTCAAATTGCCCAACCAGTTGAGGCGGGAGAGCGGAAACGAGGTATCCTCATGTTCCAATGAATGGACGAATAAACGGTACAAGAGCCCATGGAGCCGCCCCTTGAGAATGTCCCATGTCCGACCGCTGCGGAGGTGAATTCCAGGGGCAGCCGTGGAATCCTGGGCCCAGTTCCGCATCTCCTGTTCCAGTTCGGCGTGGGCATTGGCCATGCTGGGCAACACCGATTGATACACAATGTCAAAATGATCGATCCCAACCCGAAACGGATTGAACAGCCCACCATAAAGGCGATTGAGAAACCGGAAAGCAAACAATTCCGGATGGCTCAATACCCGGGTGGACACATCAAGACGGTTGTTGTAATCCCTGACGAAACGGATGCGGCTGGCCTGAAACAACTCAGAAAACCAGAAGCGAAACTGTTCCCAGGTCTCACGCGTCGCATTGTCCTTGAGCTGGGCATCCAGGCTCTCCAGGAACAGATGCCAGGTCCAATGAACCATCGGCATCGGCGGGCAGGGCATGTTGGGCAGGGAGGGACGAATATCGGGACGCATGAGGAAAACACGAATATTCTGCATGATTTCCCGTTCCCATCTCTTGAATTGGTTGATATTTTCCTGCAAGAAATGCCGATCCCTCTCACCCCATCGGGCCACCATGGCACTGTAAAAAATGGGATCGGACAAATCCATGCTGATGGCCACGAACAAAATGATGAACAACAAGGCGCTGCCCGCCGCCCATCCATAGCGTTCCAGGAGGATATTCTTGAGTTCCTGAAGGCTTCGTCGCTTGACGCCGGGAATTGATCCCTTCTTCAATTGTTCGATGGCCTCAAGTTTGGGGACCTGGACCCCCACGTGGATATTGTAGTCGTTTCTGACCACTCCGCCCGCCTGATCCACCTGAATCAACAGGGCGATGGCCGCCCCCGCAAGCTGTTCCATCCGCCCAGCCACTTCCACATAACGGCCGGTATTGGCTTCCATGAGCGCCACCATCTCCCGGACCCTGCTTTCTACATGGTAGGATTCCAGATTGAACAAGGCGTACAACGCGGGAATCGAAAACGATTGCAACGACATCATCCGCTCCAAGGCAACCATCCTGGCCTGGATGGCCGTATCAGTTCGGACCAGATCGGCATGATAGTCTTCCAACAGCGTCAACAGTTGCTGCTCCAGGGGGCGGCTTAGATCCAGACCCGATCCCCGCAGCATGGTATCAATTTTCAACGACATGGCGCTTGGGGCCAAGGCATGGGACACATCCTCGCTTCCCGGCTGGTAACCGCCATGAACGATGAAATGTTTTCCCCAATAACGTGGTCCCTTCTGGGCCACGCCGCTGGAAGCGGCTCCGGACATTTCATCCAACGGCAATCGTTGCATTTCCTCGGTGACCCTGGTGACGGTATGCTGCAAAGCGGCATACAGGTCCCAAAGCGAATGGATCCGCTCGGCGCTGGCGTGGGAGGGATCTCCGAGGCTTTCCTGGACCTGATGTTGCACCCGCCGCCATTGCCAGGTCAGGTCTTCGGTCTTGGAGATGAACAGCACGATGCCGTCGTAGTTGGTCCAAATGGAAGCGGCCGTCAACATCACGGCCAATACCACCCACCGCGGGTTGCGTCGGAAAGCCAGGAGGTAACCTGCAACGACACGACCCGATTCCGCCACCCCCTGGAACAGACGGGACTTGAAGTCGAGAATGCTCGAAGACAACACCAGGCCCACCGTGATGGCCAAACCGGTGCGAACCCCTTCATGATGATTCCCCGACAAAGCATCGCCGAACAGGTTGACAAAAAAGGGCATTTGAACCAGATCCATCACCCCTTTGGCGGTGGTCAACGTGGAACCGATAAACAGGATCAAACCAAGGCTGAACTTGCCAATACTGGCAATTTTTCCAAATATCTCCAGTAATTTGTCACGGAAACTCGATATTTCCCGCCGGCTTTTCCATATCTGGGCGAACGACCTGGCCACTTTGATGGAACGCGGCAACCCCTTGAGATTGAGACGCAACTGGTCGGCAAAAGCCTGTTGCAACGCGCGTGTATTGAGACGCCACAGCAGGCCCGTCAGTTCGTAGAATGGATTCTCTTCCATCATCGCTTCGTTGCCCCTGGCCAGGGCTTCACGAAACTCTTTCAGTTTGTTGCTGACCGGTGGCAAACTGTCCAAGCCGTCATCCGTGGCCTCCTGCGTCATCTCTTCCTGTTCCCGAAGCAAAGACTGACGCAACTTCTGGATGTTGGCCTGGATGAATTCCAGCTCCTGGGGGTCGGCATACTCTCCCAACCGCTTGCCGACAGGGGCCAATTCTGGCAATACCACCTCGTGCAGACTCAAGGTCACCGCAAACGGATCCAACGTGTCGGCAAACGGTCCGTCACGAAAAAAAAGATCAATGACCTGGCCATAACGGACAAAAATGGGATTTTCCCTGGTGAAATCCTTAATCATCGAACGCTCTGTCCGTCGGTCGGGTCCATCATGGCTCGTCCATTCCTGATAGCACACTTCTTGTGGCACATCCTGGCCCTGGCCACCTTGGGAACCGGAACCATTCCATTCGGCCTCCCATGAAAAGGACCCTTCGTCCCTTCATGGTGCCATCATTCCGTGCTCCAACCGTTGCATGAGCCGCCTGGCCTTGGTCAATTGCCGCTCACAGGCCTCGGTCCGATCCTGCGGCTGTCCGGCATAGGCCCGCCGATGCCAGCCGTCGGTGAGAAATTCATTCAGCAAAATGAAAATCCATAATACACCAAACAGGGGAAACAGGTGTCGCAACCGGAAAGAGAATCCCGGATCGGCATGAAAAATCCGGGTAAAACCATCAACGATCTGGTTGTGATACTTCTCATCATGTTGACCATCTGCATAGAGTTTTGCAAGGTCCATCCCCGGATGCAGGATCATATCGCTGGCCAGCTTGACCGGGTCATCCCAACCGAAATATTCAAAGTCGAGAAAAACCAACATATCATCCGAACGCCGCAGGGCATTGTGGAAACCAAAGTCGGAGGGGCTGGGAAGACGCAACATCGGCACGATGGTCTCGGCAAAATCCCCTCCCCGACGTTGGAAATGACTGTTGGCACTGGCGGTCTTTTCGCGAATGAAGGGGACCAGACGGTCTTGAATGAAGTGCGCCAGATCGGGATGATCGCCCAGAACCGGTCGTAGACGCTGATGCCGTCGTTCGATATGACGGGTCAGCATCTCCCCCGAGAGGACCGCATCGGCCGCCAATGGAAGCGCCCCAACCTCCATCTTTTTCCCCGCCAAGAAAGACATTTCGATAAAATCCAGTGCCTGTTGCACATCCCGCCCATCGTAACGATCCACTGGTCGGCCATCGATCCATTCCATGATGGTCCATCCCTGGCGCCGATCCTGACGCAGCAAGCGCGGCACCTGTGACATCCCATGGCGGGCAAAAAACTCCAGGGCCTGGGCTTCCGCACCTTGGCGATCCCGAGGGTCATGGGGTTGCCTCAGGTACACCTTGAGCGCCCGGACTCCATCACTGCTTTCCAGGCGGTACAAACGGTTGTTGCCACCACGGCGCACCTGCTGCACCCCGACTTGCCGGCCCGGGACGATCCGGGCCACCAACAATGCAATTTCATCTGGTTCCATGGTCAAAACAAGGCGTCGTGCAAGCCATCCCAATGAGAAAACCGCCGGTAGGCCGGATGGTCTGCCACCAGACCATCCCGATCCAATAACAACGATTGGGTCGGGACGCGGGGAAACTCCGGTTCCAGAAAGACCTCGGCCAAATCGTCGATGAATACGTCCAGACGCAAACGGACAATCTGTTGTACCTTGGCCAAACGCGTCGAAGTGAAACTGACATCTTCCGCGACAAAACCCAATCCATCGGCATGGAAAAACCGATTCGCCTGCATCCAGCGCACCGCGGCCTGGCGCAGATCGTATCGCTGCTCCCGATCCAACGGGGAAAACCTGGTCTTATGGCTGACGATCACGCATCTGGCCCCGCGTTGCCGAGCGGTGCGAATAAAACGATCGGCCCCTGCCATCAACGTCGCCGCCGTCATCCCTGGCCCATAGCAATAAGCCTGTAATTCCTGCCATTTCTGCTCACCCTCTTCCAGGGTTCGCAGCTTCTGGGACACAGTACGTTTGGTCAGGACCTCCGACCCCGGTGACTCCGGCAACCACCCTCGGGCCGCTGCCGCCTGACTGAAACAATGGTCGTAACACACCAGGGTGTTGTCGAAATCAAAGCCGATACGCATGGATCGTAACCGCTCACTCCACCAAGGACGGATCGAAGACTACGATTCGGTCTGTCATCGATCAAATGAAATTCATATGCGGTGGCGAACCGGTATGGATGGCATGCAGATAACGATTGATGTCATCCATGCGACAGTTCAGACGACAGTCCTTGATGTCCAGTTGTTGGGCCACGAAACGCATGCCCTCGCGGCGTCTCTCCCCTTCCCATATCTGAGCGAATGTCTGCTGGTTGATGTTGCCGTATTCGAACCGTGGATCCAGAAGGTAGGCGCTGCATCCGGAAACCACACCGGTCGCCATAATATAGGCCCACAAAAAGGGGGTAGCGTAGCACTTATCATATCGATGGGTGGTGTCCAGCGTCTTTCTCATGGTTCTTTCCCTGAAGATTAATGCAAACCGATCCGTCTCCAGGGCCTGGAGCCGTTCACCCAGGCCGATGAACTGCCCATAATCGATGCTCTCATAGCTTTTATTGTTGCTGGACAAATGTTGCGAATAGGGTTTGATGACCAGATAATCCATACCAATCTCGCGGCACAGGAGGGCCAGAGTTTCCATTTCGCTGGCGTTATCGGGGAGCAGCAGCGCCTGGGCGCCAAGGACGCAGGTCAGCCGATGGCGACGTTTGGCTTCAACCATGGCACGCATGTGGTCCAAAACCCGGTCAAAGTCGTCTTTCCGGGAGGGGCGATGGATGGCGGCATAGGTGGCCGCGGTTCCGGCATTGATGGAAACCTTGACCCAGGAAAGGCTGGGAAGGGCCACGTCGATAAAGTCGTGCGGCAGAACCGAAGCATTGGTCGTCAGGGCGGCATCCAATCCGCCTGTTTTCGCGGCGTGAATCATGGGGGCGATTTCCTTGTGCAACATGGGTTCCCCCTCGCCGGCAAAATGGACGCTCTTCACCCCCAATCGGGCCATCTCCGGTAGCCGCTGCCGCATGACGGCCAGTTGCAGGCGGTCAGGATGATAACCCACATAATCGATCGCACAAAACAGGCAACGATGGTTGCAGGCGCCAATGGGGGATATCTCGACATAAATAGGGTAGATGGAGCGACCCTTTTCCCAGACGCCATTGGCTTCCAAAACATCCGCTGCCCGCCTGGGGTGATAGATCATCTTATGGCTGTCGAGGCCGTAGAAATCGTTCATGGGCGAATCTCTTTACCAAATGATGCCGTTATCCCGGGGGGCATGATTGTGGCGGCTGCGCGTTGTCTGGCCCGGTCAAATCACCATCCGCTCCGGACTCATGCCGCTCGGGATCGAAAAGGCACTTCTGTTTGACGATATAGGCTCCTGGTGGTTTCTTCAGTTGCACCAGATCTCCCGCATCCACCATGCGTTGCAGCCAGATTTTATTTTGGTTTTTGGACAGGTTGAGCGCCTGGGCGATTTCTGATGATCGCATCGGATTGAGCAACAGTTCCAGTAAAATTTCACGCACACGGGCGAACAGCAGCTGGGCCGGATCGCCCATGGACAGCGTCACCGGCACAGTGGGCTTGACGGAAGCCATGTTTTTTCTAAGTTTCCGAACCGATGGTTCCTCAAAAAAAGTCATGGACACGACACTTGATGAATAGACCTGTTGATCCCTATTGCGGCGACGGGGCTGGACGAGGTTCCCCGATCCCCCGTTGCCGCAGGTGATGGACCCCGGCCTCGATGGCCAACCGATAGCCCAAGGCGCCCAGACCGGTAATCTGCCCCAGGGCGATATCGGCAATGTAGGAATGGTGACGAAAGGGTTCCCGACGGTAAACATTGGAAAGGTGAACCTCGATGACCGGCAAGGATGTGGCCAGCAAGGCGTCGCGAATGGCCACGGAGGTGTGGGTGAAGGCGGCGGGGTTGATGATGATCAGGTCGGTCTGACCCATGGCCCCCTGTATCCGATCCACCAAGGCCCCCTCGTGGTTGCTCTGAAAAAAATCGCAGGTGGCACCCAACGCCTGGGCGGCGCTGCGGCAATCGCGTTCAATATCGGCC
>JADFZF010000069.1 GCA_015232645.1 Magnetococcales bacterium
GGGTGCCGATATTATCGATGTGGGTGGTGAATCGACTCGACCGGGGGCGGTTACCGTGAGCGCAGCGGAAGAATTGGCCAGGGTGGTGGCGGTCGTCCAGGCCCTTGCTCAGCGCGTGGAGGTTCCCATCTCGGTGGATACCAGCAAGTTGGAGGTCATGGAAGCGGCCCTTGAGGTCGGGGCGGGGATGATCAATGATGTATCGGCGCTCGGGGGGGCCGATGGGGATGAGAATTCTCCCCTGGATCAGAGAAAAGTGGCATTGTTGTTGAAAAACGACGCTCTCGTGGTATTGATGCATCGGCAGGGGACGCCGCAAGCGATGCAGATCGATCCTAAATACCAGGATGTGGTTTGGGATGTTTATCGATTTTTGGATCGACGTGTACAAGAGTGTCAACAGGCAGGCATCGCCAAGGAACGTCTGCTTGTCGATGTGGGCTTTGGATTTGGCAAGACCGCCGGGCATAATCTGGAATTGATGCGTCGGCAGCGGGTGTTTCGCGGTTTGGGTGTTGCACTGCTGTATGGGGTTTCCAGGAAGAGGGTCGTTGGCCTTTTGAGCAAAGAGAAAAGGCCTCACAGGCGTGATGTTGGAAGTCATGTGTTGGCGGTATTCGGAATGCTGACCGGGGCAACGATATTTCGAGTCCATGATGTGGAAGGGGCGCGCCAAGCCTTGGACACCGCATGGGGTTGGATAAATGAAGGTAAGCTTCAGGATTGGTTATGAGCGATAAGGAAACGAACCCATCGCAGGAAAAATCGGTGGAAGTCCTGCCCATGCAGAAGCGGCGTATTTTCGGGACCGATGGCATACGCAGTCGCGCCAACAGTTATCCCATGACGGCGGAGATGGTGTTGAAACTGGGACGCGCCGCCGGGGTGGTGCTGCGTAAGAAAGAATACCGGTCCACTGTGGTGATTGGTAAGGATCCGCGTTTATCGGGCTACATGTTCGAGTCGGCGTTGCGCGCCGGTTTTACTTCCATGGGGATTCATTGTTTGCAGGTGGGGACGTTGCCGACGCCGGCGGTGGCGTTCATGACCCGGGCGTTACGTGCGGATGCGGGTGTCGTCATCTCGGCATCGCATAACCCTTATCATGACAATGGCATCAAGTTTTTTGACCCGAACGGGATGAAATTGCCTGACAGCATGGAGTTGGAAATCGAGCGAATCCTGTTTGGCAACGAGATGGATCAACATCAGCCGGGACCGATGGAAATCGGACGAGCGACGAATATTGAGGATGCCCCGGGCCGTTACATCGAGTTTTGCAAGAACAGTTTTCCCAAGTCGTTGCGTCTCAATGGTTTGCGGGTGGTGGTGGATTGTGCCAATGGCGCCGCCTACCAGGTGGCACCGCGGGTTTTTTGGGAACTGGGAGCCGAGGTCATCTCCATCGGCAATGAGCCCGATGGATTGAATATCAACAATGGTTATGGCTCGTTGTACCCGGAGAGGATGCGGGCCAAGGTCAGTGAAACCAGAGCCGACATCGGGGTGGCCTTTGATGGTGATGCGGATCGATTGTTGGTCTGTGATGAAAAGGGACGGCTACTGGATGGCGATCATGTGTTGGCGATGTGTGCCTTGGCCATGAAGCGTAATGATACTCTCCGCGGGGGTGGGGTGGTGGCGACCGTCATGTCCAATCTGGGCCTGGAGCGGTTTTTGAATCGTCATGGATTGGAACTCATACGAACCCAGGTGGGCGATCGGTATGTCTTGGAGTATATGATTGGCAATGGCTACAATTTAGGTGGCGAACAGTCGGGGCATATGATTTTTCTCGATCACAATACCACGGGAGACGGTATTGTATCGGCGCTCAAAGTATTGGAATTGATGGCTTCCAATCAAAAGCCGTTGTCGGCATTGACTTCGGGAATGGAGATTGTGCCCCAGATATTAAAGAACGTCGTCATTGCCGCCGATTCCGATCCCCTTTCGAGCGTGCAGGTTACGGGGGCCATTGCCAGGGCCGAGGCGGCATTGAAGGGCAGTGGTCGGGTGCTGATCCGCAAATCGGGTACCGAGCCGAAAATACGCGTCATGATGGAGGGGGATTCGTTGAACAAGATTCAGGAATTGGTGGATGAGGTGTGTCAGGCCATCCAGGATTCCTCAAGTGGAGATAGCATCGATGGTTAAGGTAACCCTGCCGGATGGAACAAGCAAGCATTTCGATAGGCCGGTAACGGTGAGCGAAGTCGCTCAGGCGATTGGTCCGGGGCTGGCCAAGGTGGCTGTCGCCGGGAAGGTGGATGGTCGACCGGTGGATTTGTATCACGTGATCGATCAAGACGTCGGCTTGACCCTCATTACGGGACAGTCGGAAGAGGGGTTGGAAATCATCCGTCATTCGACCAGCCATCTGATGGCCCAGGCGGTGAAGGAACTTTTCCCCGGGGCCCAGGTGACCATTGGCCCAGCGGTAGAGAACGGGTTTTATTACGATTTTGATTTTGAACGCCCTTTTACGATCGACGACCTGAATAGCATCGAACAGAGGATGATGGAAATCGTGGAACGGGACGAGCCGATTGCGCGTCGCGAAATGAGCCGGGATGAGGCGTTGGTTTTGTTCAAGGACATGGGGGAGCATTATAAAGGGGAGATCATCAACTCGATCGATGCCAGCCAGACTTTGTCGCTGTACGCCCAGGGAGATTTTGTGGATTTGTGCCGAGGTCCGCATGTGCCGAGGACAGGGTATTTGAAGGCATTCAAACTGCTCTCCGTGGCAGGGGCCTATTGGCGAGGCAATGCTGCCAACAAACAGTTGCAGCGCATCTACGGTACCGCGTGGGCCGATATGAAGGGGTTGAAGGCCTATCTGCATCTGCTGGAGGAGGCGGAAAAGCGGGATCATCGGCGTTTGGGGAAGGAATTGGACCTGTTTTCGCTGCAGGAGTCGGCGGGAGGAGGTTTGGTATTTTGGCATCCTCATGGCGCCCGGGTCCGACAAGTCATTGAACACTATTGGCGGGAGACGCACATTCAGGCGGGCTATGAATTTCTATATACCCCGCATATGGCGAATCTGGAATTGTGGCGGACCTCGGGGCATGTCGATTTTTATCGCGACTCCATGTTCAGTCCCATGCATGTGGATGAGCAGGAATACCAGATTCGTCCCATGAACTGTCCGTTTCACATCTTGATATACCAGTCCCGGATGCACTCCCACCGCGACTTTCCCATTCGCTGGGCCGAGTTGGGTACGGTCTACCGCTATGAGATGTCGGGTGCGTTGCACGGACTGTTTCGGGTGCGTGGTTTTACTCAGGACGATGCCCATATTTTTTGCCGCGAGGAACAGATCGAAGACGAGATCACCGGCATTCTTGATCTGACGTTGGCTACCCTGGGGACGTTTGGTTTCAAGGAGTATGATATTTTTCTATCCACCCGTCCCGAAAAATCGGTGGGCAGTCTCGCCATCTGGGAGAAGGCGACCCAGGCCCTGATCAATGCCATCAAAAAGCATCACCTTGATTTTGTGGAAGATAAAGGGGGAGGGGCTTTTTATGGTCCCAAGATTGACGTCAAGATCACCGATTGCCTGGGGCGCAAATGGCAATGCTCCACGATCCAATTGGACTTCAATCTTCCCGAGCGGTTTGATATAACGTATATCGGAGAAGATGGGGCCAAACATCGTCCCATCATGATCCATCGGGCATTGATGGGTTCGCTGGAGCGTTTTTTTGGCATCCTTCTGGAGCATTACGCCGGACGCTTTCCCCTGTGGTTGGCTCCTGTGCAGGCGGTGGTTTTGACCATCACCGATGCTCATCATCGGTGGGCCACCGTTGTCAGGGACCGGTTGCGAGCAGCGGGTTTGCGGGCCGAGGTGGACTTGCGTAACGAAAAAATTGGTTACAAAATTCGTGAGCATACCTTGAAAAAAATTCCCTGGTTGCTCGTTGTCGGAGACCGGGAGCAGGAACACCAGGCGGTCAGCCCCAGAGATGCCGGGGGTAAAGATTTGGGTCTGACCCCCCTGGACACTTTGATCGAAAGATTGGTCCTTCAGGTGCGTGAACGGCGGGTGTAATCATCCCGTTCGTGATCATGGACGTCCTGGAGATCGGGTAGTATTCTTCAGCAAGGAGTAACGCTCATCGCCAAACCACCCATCAAGGATAAGTTGCCGCCGGTAAATCCAGATTCAACCCGTATCAACGAGCAGATTCGTATTCCCGAAGTTCGTTTGATTGATGAAAATGGAGAACAGGTTGGTGTCGTCGACCGCCATAGTGCCTTGAAACGGGCCGTTGAGGTGGGGCTTGATCTTGTCGAGGTGGCCCCTCAGGCCAAGCCTCCGGTCTGCAAGATCATGGATTACACCAAGTTTAAGTATCAAAAGGCGTTGCGGGAGCGGCAGGCACGAAAAAAACAGACGCGCACGGAAATCAAGGAGATCAAGTTTCGTCCCGGAACCGAAATCCATGATTTTGATGTCAAGTTGCGTAACATCCGCAAGTTCCTCGAAGCGGGAAACAAGGTGAAATGCACTTTGCGTTTTCGCGGTCGGGAGATGGCCCATCAGGAATTGGGTTTGGCGTTGTTGCGTCGGGTCGAAAGCGAGATTTTGGATATCGGCAAGCTGGAACAGATTCCAAAGCTTATGGGAAGGCAAATGACAATGGTCATTGCTCCGAGCCAGTCGGCCAAGGTCAAGAGAGGCAACGAGTCGGACTGATGGCATGCTGTTGTTGAGACGCCAAGGGGGCGACGGTCCCTTTTGCAGACGTTGATCAAATGTTGTGAACCGATAAAATTGTATTTGGATAGAATGGAAAACCAGAATGCCCAAGATTAAAACCCACCGGGGTGCCGCCAAAAGATTATCCATGACCGGCACAGGAAAAATCAAACGGAACAAGGCCTTCAAGCAGCATATTCTGACCAAGAAGAGTCAAAAGCGTAAACGCAACATGCGCCATGCGGGTTTGGTGGCGGCCGTGGATGTGGCGTCGGTCAGGAAGATGTTGCCTTACATGGGGTGAAGCCATCCTAAGGGACGACCTGACACCGAGGGCAGTCCCGGCCTGCACCACGATCATTAACGTATAACTTCAGGGAGAAACGGCCATGCCGCGAGTCAAACGGGGTGTACCGGCGCATGCACGTCACAAAAAAGTCCTCAAACTGGCCAAGGGGTATCGCGGCCGCAACAACAACTGCTTCCGCATCGCGTTGCAGAAGGTGGAAAAAGGGCTGAAATACGCCTACCGGGATCGAAAAAATCGTAAACGGGAATTCCGTCGCCTGTGGATAACCCGGATCAATGCGGCGGCGCGTTCGTCTGGTCTTTCCTATAGCCGTTTCATGAATGGTTTGGAACTGGCTGGAATCGAACTGGACCGTAAAGTGTTGGCCGATTTGGCGGTCACCCAGCCCGAGGACTTTGCCCTCCTGGCGGAAAAGGCCAAGGCCGCGTTGCCGGTTGTTGCCGCGGCTTGAGGTTGAGATTTTAGGCAGGACTACCCCCTTCCCTGATGTGACGGCAGGCAGAAAAACCCCCCAAAGGTGACGAATCGTCCTATCCCTTGCACCGTTCAAGCACGATTTGGCTACGGAAGGGGAAGAGGTTGATTGGTCTCCTGAGGGGTTGATTTTTTTGGAAAGAATCACAACCATGCGCAAACAATTGGAAGAGTTGCAGGCCAGGGCCCTGGAAGAGGTGCAGCGGGCCACATCGGTGGCAGGATTGGAGGAACTTCGGGTCCGGATTTTGGGCAAGAAGGGGATGTTGACGCAATTGTTGCGCGGGCTCAAGGAGGTGTCCGATGCGGAGCGGCCGGAACTGGGAATGTTGGCCAACCAGCTCAAGGAGGGCTTCAATGCCGCGCTGACGGCGAGAATGGGGGATCTGCACCATTTGGAATTGCAACAACGGTTGGCTCTGGAGCGAATCGATGTCACATTGCCGGGGCGACGCCCCCATGGAGGGGGACGTCATCCCATCAGCCGGGCCTTGTCGGAGATTGAGGATATTTTTTTACAAATGGGATTTCCTGCGGTATCGGGTCCAGAGGTCGAAAGCGATTGGCATAATTTCGGCGCCTTGAATATACCCCCAGATCACCCAGCCCGGGAGATGCACGATACTTTCTATCTGGCTGCCGATTCCCAAGGGGGGGCCAGAGTGTTGCGAACTCATACATCGCCGGTGCAGATCCGGGTGATGGAATCACGGCAGCCCCCCCTGCGAGTGATCGCTCCTGGCAAGGTGTATCGTTGCGATTCCGACTTGACCCACACCCCCATGTTTCATCAGGTGGAGGGATTCATGGTGGATCGCGATGTCCATTTTGGTCATCTGATGGGGGTGATGGAAACCTTTCTGCGGCGGTTTTTCGAGCGCCAACTGCCGGTGCGATTTCGTCCTTCCTTTTTTCCATTTACCGAGCCATCCACCGAGGTGGACATGGGGTGTCTGTTTTGTGAGGGCTCGGGTTGTCGTATCTGCAAAGGTTCGGGATGGATCGAAGTCTTGGGGGCGGGGCTGATCCACCCCAATGTTTTGGCCAATGTTGGCATCGATAAGGAAATTTATTCCGGATTTGCCTTTGGTCTTGGTGTGGAGCGGATGGCCATGCTCAAATATGGCATCGGCGATCTGCGAACTTTGTATGAAAACGACGTCCGTTTTCTTTCTCTTCATGCCAGGGGCGAGGGAGTCTGAAGCGATGAAACTGACGCGGCGGTGGCTGTTGGAGCATTGGATGGGGGATTGGGAGGCGAGGTCCATCGGACGACGTCTGACCCAGGCCGGTTTGGAAGTGGCCTCGGTCACCCGTCTGGACCAGGGGTTGGAGCGGGTCGAGGTGGGGTGTCTGCTGGAAGTGAAACAACATCCCGAGGCCGACCGTTTGACCGTATGTCGGGTGGATGTGGGGGCTGAACAGTTGACCATCGTTTGTGGTGCCAGGAACCATCGGGTCGGCGACAGGGTGGCAGTGGCACGGGAGGGTGCTGTATTGCCCAATGGCATGAAGATCGCCATCAGTTCCATTCGCGGGCAACGGTCTGAGGGAATGCTGGCCTCGGAGGCGGAACTGGGTCTGGCAGAAGCCTCGGAGGGTATTTTGATCCTGCCCCCCGATCAGGTGCCTGGTACCAGTCTTGCGCCAATCTTGGGGCGGGATGATGATCTGTTCGAGTTGGAATTGACCCCCAATCGAGGTGATTGTCTCGGAGTACGGGGGATTGCCCGGGAGCTAGCGGCATTGTCCGGTATTCCCCTGCGTCCTTTGCAACCCCAGGTGGCGGTCACGGATGCAACTTCTGCCGAGATCATGATCGAACATGGTCACGGCTGTCCGCGGTATGTCGGTCGGGTTATTCGGGGCCTCGCCATGCAACCCAGCCCCGCCTGGTTGCAGCACAGGCTCGAAGCGGTAGGATTGCGTAGTATCAACGCCGTGGTGGATGTTACCAATTATATCCTCCTGGATTTGAATCATCCCATGCATGCCTTTGATTTGGCCCAACTCGTTATGCCGCTCTGCGTTCGCGGTGCCTTTCCCGGGGAGACATTGACCCTCTTGAATGGAACCATCTGCAAGTTGGTTCCGGAGGATGTGTTGATTGCCGATGCCCGCCGGCCATTGGCCTTGGCGGGCATTATGGGTGGGATGGAGACCGGGGTGACCGAGGCGACCACCGATCTGTTTTTGGAAGTGGCCTATTTTTCTCCGACCACGGTGACCCGAAGTGGTCGGCGTCATGGGATCAACAGCGATTCGCGCTATCGCTTTGAGCGGGGCGTCGATCCAGAGGGCCTCGTTTTGGCCATGGAGCGGGCAACGGAGCTGATTCTTGAACTGTGTGGCGGTCGGGCCGGCCCGATCACGGTTGCCGACGCCGGCACATGGACACCCAGGTCGCCGGTTCCGTTACGCCATGAGCGGGTCAATCGCCTGGGGGGCATCGACCTCACTCAGGCCGATATGGAGACGGTGCTTGAGCATCTGGGATGCGAAAAACGTGTGCTTCAGGGGCAAATCTGCTTCCAACCTCCCAGCCATAGGCATGATCTGGCCCAGGAGGAGGATTTGTTGGAGGAGATTGTCCGGGTGCACGGATACGATAACGTCACTCGAGTATTGCCCCGAATTGAAACCCGACCTATGGAAAACGATGCTCGGAGCCATCTGTTTTCCCAGTCGACCCGCAAGATGGTGGCCATGGGTTATCTGGAAACCATCAACTATTCCTTTGTCAGCAAGGCGCTACAACATCGTTTTGATCCCGAACGGGCGGCCGAGGAACTGGTCAATCCCATTTCCGAGGATATGGCGGTTCTCAGGACTTCCCTGGCACCCGGACTGTTGGAAGCGGCGCGACGCAATTTAAGCCGGGCCAATTTGAGTTTGCGACTCTTTGAGGTGGGGCGGGTGTTTCTCCGTAGCGACACAGCCCTGGAGGAAAAGGAACACTTGGCAGGCTTGGTGACCGGAGAGTTGCATCCGCATGCCTGGTATGCCCGTTCCAGGGCGGTCGATTTTTTCGACCTGAAGGGGGATCTGGAACATCTGGCCTTGTCCCAGGGTTGCATGGACTTGGTTTTCTCACCGGGCGGACCCGAGTTTTTGCATCCCGGCCAAAAAGCCCTGTTCCAGACTCGGAGCCATCCCCGTCCTGTGGGTTGGATCGGCATGCTGCATCCCGACCACCAGCGTCTTTTGGATCCATCGCAGGCGGTATTCCTGTTTGAATTGGATATGGATGAACTACGGGCTTGCCGTTCGATTCCGGACAGGTCGGAGGTGACTTTGAGCCGTTTTCCCTCTCTGGAGCGGGATTTTGCCTTCATGGTGGACGACGAATTGGGTGCCGGACCATTCATGGACGCCGTGGCCGGTACCGATCCCGGACTGATCCAGGCAGTCCGTTTGTTCGATGTTTATCGTGGTGACGCCCTGCCTGCGGGGAAAAAAAGTTTTGCCATCAATGTCGTCTTCCGAGCTCCTGATCGCACATTGACCGATCAGGAAGCTCAAGAGCTGTGCCATCGCATTGTGGAAACGGCACAAAGGCTTTTTGGGGCTCGCCAAAGGTGAAGGAAATCGGGCCGAGGGGGCGGGGTGACCAAGGCTTCAACCCGAGTTCTTGGCGGGAAGTGTCATGCCCCTTTCCGCATCCATCCATGTGAATCCCTTCTACAACGGCCACTGCAACCAGTCTTGGGCGTTGAGGTGTTGACCGCGAACAGTGTGGGAAAAATGGGAAGCCAAATATAAAAATACCTTGGCCACCTGTTGTGGTGTCGGCAGGGTGTTTGGGTCTTCCCCCGGATAGGCGATGCGACGCATGGAGGTTCTCGTGGCACCAGGGTTGACAGTATTGAAACGAATCCCCAAGCTGGGGGATTCACCCGACCAGGTCTCGGTCATGTTGACCAGTGCCGCCTTGGACGCGGCATAGGCCCCCCAAAAAGCCCGCCCCTTGAAAGCCACGGTGGACACCACATTGATGACCGAGGCATCGGAACTTTTTTTCAACAACGGGATGAATTCCCGGGTCAAAAAAAATGGTGCCGTTACGTTGATTCGTAGCACCTGTTCCCACAGAACGGTATCAAAATGTTCCAATGGGGTCAGGGTTCCCAGGATGCCGGCGTTGTTGACCAGGATGTCCAGGCGGCCAAAACGTTCATGGACCGCCATTACCGCTGCGGGAATTCGGTCCAGGCCGTTTTCCAAGTCCAAAGGAAGAATGATGGCCCGCCCTCCGGCAACAGCGATCAGGTCCGAAGTTTCCTCAAGTTTGGCCTGTGTCCGACCCAGAAGGATGACATG
Source organism: Magnetococcales bacterium (assembly GCA_015232645.1). Classification (GTDB taxonomy): domain Bacteria; phylum Pseudomonadota; class Magnetococcia; order Magnetococcales; family UBA8363; genus UBA8363. Next base: position 9,822 of record JADFZF010000069.1, read on the forward strand.
GGCCCCTTGCTGAGCATAAAGCTCCGCCACCGCCCGTCCAATTCCCGCTCCAGCTCCCGTTACGAGTGCAATTTTATCCTTTAACAGCATGATATTCGTCTCAATCAATAAGTTGTCGATTTTTCGAACCGGCACGAGGAACCATCGTAAACAAGGTCAGCCGCTGTGGCAATCGGGTTATGACAGAATGGGAACCAGCCTGTCGGCTCGGCGCAGGTCTGGAAAGAGTTTGGCCCACAGCCCGGTGACCATCAGGGAACAGACTCCGCCGAGGACGGCCGAACCAACGATTCCCAGAAAGTGTGCTGCGACTCCGCTTTCAAACTCGCCCAATTCGTTGGAAGCGCTGATAAACAGGCTGGATACCGCCGAGACCCGACCGCGCATGGCATCGGGCGTTACAATTTGCACCAGGTTTTGACGGACGAAAACGGAGATGGAATCCCCGGCCCCAGCGATCATCAAGGCGGCCATGGAGAGGTGGAGGTCGCGAGAAAAGGCGAATCCCAGGGTTGCCGTCCCATAGAGGGCGACACCGCCCAGCATCCACCAACCGGCATGGTGGTTGATGGGGCGTATAGCAAGCCACAGGGTCATCCCTCCCGCCCCCAAGGCGAAGACGGAACGCAATGCACCGAAGCCATCGGGACCGATTTCCAGGATATCCTTGGCATAGGCAGGCAAGAGGGCGGTGACACCGCCAAAAAGTACCGCGAACAGATCCAGGGAAATGGCACCAAAAACGATTTTGCTCCCCCAGAGGTGAACAAGTCCTTCACGGATCATGGCCAGGCGCGAGGTGCCGGAAGGTTGAGGTTTGGCGTTGATGGACATTCGAAGAAGCTGCATGACAGCGATGAAAGAAATCAGGTAGAGAACGCATGATATGGAGATGGCCAAAGTCGGGGAAATGGCACATAATCCCCCCCCAATCGATGGGCCGATGATCATCCCTCCCTGCACTCCGAGGGTATTCCATGCGATGGCTTTGGGGAGGATTGGCGGTGGCACCAGCGCCGGAGTCAGGGCCGCCCGCGCCGGCATTTCGAACGTTCGTGCCATACCGAACCATCCGGCAGTCACGAAAATCATCGTTAGCGACGGATGGTTCTGTAATGACAATGCGGCAAACGTCATGGAACAACACAATTGCAGCAGATTGCAGGCCAGGATGATCCGGCGTCGGTCATAGCGGTCGGCCACTTCGCCCGCCACCAGCGCCAGGAAAAACATTGGCAGAAATTGTGCTAGCCCCAGCAGGCCGACAAGAAACATGCTTTCCTGTTCGTCATGAGTCAAACGGGCATTGGCGTAGACCAGCCAGCCGATGGCCACTCCTTGGGAAAATGTCGCCACATTGCTTAAGATACGGCCTGTCCACAAGGCAGTGAAGGCCGAATATCCAAAGACGTTTCGGGAAGGGGTTGGGTCATCTGGATGAAGTTTCAAATCTGGCACGTTTGAATCCACCTTAAGTATCGGAGCATGATCATGAATGGCACCAGGCCCAGTGGTCCGGTCATCTTTGTGATGGGCCCAACCGCCTCTGGAAAGAGTTCCCTGGGGTTGGCGCTGGCAGAAAAATATCCATTGGAGATTGTCAACGCCGATTCGGTACAGGTCTACCGTGATTTTAACATTGGTGCTGCCAAACCAACACCGGAAGAACAACAACGGATACGTCATCATCTGTTGGACCAAATCGCCTTACCGGAGATCTATTCGGCGGATCAATATCGTCAGGAAGCCTGGAAAGTCATCGACCACTGTCATGCACGCGGGGTCATCCCGCTGTTTGTAGGCGGTAGCGGGTTGTATTTTCGTGCGGTGGAAAGGGGGCTGGCGGCCATGCCTCCTATTGATCCGACGCTGCGGGAAGCGATTCGTCAAGAGGGAGAAACATTGGGATGGGCGAAGCTCCACACCCGTTTGCGGCATTATGATCCCGAACTGGCCCGCCGCATCCCGGAAAATGATTCGCAACGTATTCGCCATGCCTTGGCGGTTGTGCTTTCCACCGGCATGCCCTTGAGCCAATGGCAGCAGCAACAACCTCCCCCGCCAGCACTGACGATTTTGAAACTGGTCCTTCAGTGGCCCAGGGATTGGCTCTATCGAAGAATTGAGTCCCGTTTTGAACAAATGCTGGGCCTGGGGTTGTTGGAGGAGGCCAAACAAATTTGGTCTGGCGGACATGATCGTCAACATCCGGCCATGAAGTCGGTGGGGTATCGACAATTGTTCACTTTTTTCGATGGCAGCCGTTCCTTGGAGGGGGCGGTCGCATGGGCCAAGCAGGAATCGCGACGTTATGCCAAACGCCAAATGACTTGGTTCAGAGATGAATTAAAGTCATCGGCCGTTTCCTGGAATGATATGACCCTGGCGTTTGAGAAGGTGGACGATTTTGTCCGACATCATGGCATGGAATCACGTCGATTGTGATGAAGCCGACCCAAGAGCGGGATCGCTTCCGAACGGGACGATTCCTGGTCCGATCCGAGAGATGGATGGTAAAAAGGGCGTCGGGAGGGCCCTATGGCCCACCTGGGTGCTCGCCAAGGATGCAGGAGGTGATGGAAAGTTCGGCAAAGGCTTTTTGGCACAAGCCGCTCAAGTGATGCCAACAAAGGCGGTCCCACGACGTATTTTTGTCCTGTGTGCAATAA
>JADFZF010000006.1 GCA_015232645.1 Magnetococcales bacterium
CTGGAACCCTACGCCTACCTCCGCAAAGTCTTCAGTGAGATCCCAAACGCAGCCACAGTTGAGGATTTCGAGGCACTCCTCCCCTGGAACGTTAAAAAAAAATCGGAGAAAAGCAAGACACCTTGAGAACGGCATTCGTTCGGCGCTTACATTGCTTCCAACGGCTACGAATCAGCTGCCCTTCACAGACCACGACCCGGCCTTGCATGAGAAGGGACCCGTCCCTTCCCGGCCTCAACTGGGTATCTGACGTGCCATAATCCATGCCACTGGGTGTCAACCATTCTGACAAATAAAAACATCATTATAAAACAAAAATCAAACCAATATCTAATATGATGACCCATTGATCTGACGGCATTGATGCATTGCTGCGGAATGGTTGGCTCTCACTGCCAAGGCTGCATGAAGGCAAGAATTTCGTGGAAGGGCTTGCCTCATGACTTGATCTGGAACGGTAGGCACCCAGTGCCGTCCGATATATAGAATCGGCTTTGTCGTATTCGTAACCCAGACGCAACGGAATCATTCACAGACGCAACGGAATCATTCAGATCCCCCCCCCGCTCTTCGAAACAATTGAGAAAAAGTGGCTAGGGGGTATCCCCCCCCACTTTCTCTTTAACAATCAATCCTGAAGCGGTGGGGATCTGAATAGTTAAATTCAGCCAGGAGGTCTAAACGTTACGCCATAACCATCTTATTATTTCATTATTTATATTATATCATTCTTAGACTCATCTTCCTCTTCCGGGTTCGGAAGGCGGCCTGCTGGCGTTAACCGGTTGTAAAATATACTTGATTTGTTTTGCCGGGGTGTTGTAGGCGCCAAGAATGCCAATATTTTCTGCGTTGACATTCAAAAGAGACGTGATCCCAGTCGTATTTGGTCCCTGGTCAACAGCCTCATATTGATTTTGGCTGTTCCCTGTATAGCACCAAACGTGAAATTCGACGGCATGATTATCCGTTTCATTAATCATGCCTTTGACGTGGGAAGCTTGGACTGGCCTGCAAGAATTGTTGATCCAAGTTACCGTGTCCTGGATTGTCATCGCAGAATGCGAAATCCACGTGGCATAAGTCAAACCGGGAATAAATGTAAGAAGGGTAGCCGAAAACCCGATAAGGACCAACTTGCGCATCATATTCCTCCATCCAACGAAGTTAATTGAAGTTGTAAAAATTAGCCAGGATAATTCAATGGTGGTCGTTTAACTCTCCCAGCCAAATTGATCTGCCTATTGCCTCTGGAGCCAAATCCGTGTGTAAGCCTCTTGAAGGCTTCGCATTTCTGTTACGAAGGAAAATTGAGTCAATCGGGTAGGTTCCCATCCAAAAAACTTGGGAAGTCGGGGTAGAATCAATAATAGCCTTCGATCTCTAAATTTCCCGACTCATACCATACCTATGTACTTTAAGTCCTGCTGAACGATCCCATGCTTCGAACTGTCATTGCATATAATATTGTTACCGTCTCTTCCCGTCAAGATCCTTCTGAGCCTCAACTCGCGGGTCGTGTCACATTTGGATCGAATGAACCATCGTCAAGCTTGAGTCAACCTCCCCTGGCTTGAAAAAAATCCCGATAAAAATCCAGAAACTTCCCAGCGATGATCGCCGCCCTCATCTCCCGGGACAGGGATAAATAATAAAAAAGATTGTGCAAAGTCATCAATCGGATGCCCAAAATTTCGCGATTGATGAACAAATGCCGCAAATAGGCACGGCTGTAGTGTTGGCAGGTCTCGCAACCGCATTCGTGATCGATGGGCGAAGGATCGTCACGATTTCCAGCCCGTTTGATGTTGAAGGCCCCGAACCGGGTGAACAGTTGACCATTGCGGGCATTGCGCGTGGGCAGCACGCAATCGAACATATCCACCCCCGACCGCACCCCATCGACGATATCTTCCGGCTTGCCCACCCCCATGAGATAACGTGGTTTGTCCAGAGGCAACAGCTCCGGGGCATAGGACAACACCGACAGCATGGAGTCCCGCGACTCTCCCACCGACAGGCCGCCGATGGCATAACCGTCGAATTCCATGGCCACCAGTGCTGCAGCCGATTTGCGCCGCAGCGACTCATGGGTGCCACCCTGCATGATGCCGAACAAGGCACGATCCGATTTTTCCGGATCCCGCGCCGCCTGACAACGCGCCGCCCAACGCAGCGACAGCTCCATGGCGCGGCGGACATGTCCGCCATCCGCCCCTCCCGGTGGGCATTCATCCAACTGCATCATGATGTCGGAACCCAACTGCTCCTGAACCCGTATGGCCTGCTCGGGGCTGAGAAAATGTCGTGAACCATCGATGTGCGACTGAAACAGCGCCCCCTCCTCGGTGATTTTGCACAGGCTTCCCAGGCTGAAAATTTGGTATCCCCCCGAATCGGTCAAGATGGGGCGATCCCAGTTCATGAAGCGATGCACTCCCCCGAAGCGCACGATCAGGTCCGGGCCGGGACGCAACAAGAGATGATAAGTATTGTTGAGAATGATCTGCGCCCCGACCTGTTCAAGTTCCGCCGGGGTCATGGCCTTGACTGTAGCCTGGGTCCCCACCGGCATGAAGATCGGGGTGTCCACCACCCCATGGGGGGTATGTAGTCGGCCGGCGCGGGCACCGCTGGGATCGGTCGCCAAGAGTTCAAATGAAAAAAATTCGGACATTCCCTTCATCCCGGCCACAACAACGACGCATCCCCATAGGAATAAAACCGATACCCGGCGGACAAGGCCAGCTCATAATCCCGGTCAAGACGCGACAAACCGACAAAAGCCCCAACCAGCATCAACAGACTGGAGCGCGGCAGATGAAAATTGGTGATCATGCCATCGATCACCAAAAATGGATCACCGGGTCGAATAAAAAGATTGGTTTCCCCTTGCCAAGGGGCCAACGGAACTCCAGTCTGGCGAGCGGCGGTTTCCAGGGTTCGGACCACCGTTGTTCCCACGGCGATCACCCTGCCCCCGCTGGTCTGCGTCGCCGTGATCGCCGCAACCGTGGCCTCGGGAAGACAACACCATTCCCGATGCAGATGCTGTGCCGCCAGTCCCCCACCCCGCAATGGCTGAAAGGTCCCCAATCCGACATGGAGCGTGGCAAATGCTACGCCAATTTGGCGGTCCGCCAGGCGTTGCAGCAACTCCGTGGTGAAATGCAATCCGGCCGTGGGGGCGGCCACGGCTCCATCATGGCGTGCAAACACCGTCTGATAACGGTGCCGATCATCCCGTTGCGCATCGGGGTTGATGTAGGGGGGCAAAGGCACCTGCCCATGACGCTCCAACACCGCCTCCAGAGTCTCCCCCGGATGGTGCAGGATCACCTGAAAACCCGAACCGGTCCGACCCTGGATGGTGATCTCCAAACCATCGCCGATGAGCACCCGCATCCCGAATCGCACCCGTTTGTTACTGCGAACCAAAGCCTCCCAAGCACCCTCTCCCCCCAAAGGGCGCAACAGGAAGACTTCCATCTTGCCGCCGGAAGGCCGTTGCCCAGACAATCGTGCCGGAAACACCCGGGTATCGTTCAATACCACCAGATCACCGGAGCGCAGCAGGTCAGGCAGGTCGGAAAACCTCCGATCTTCGGTAACGTCGGGCCGGCTCACCAGCAACCGGGCGGTATCCCTCGGCATCGCCGGGGTCTGGGCGATGCGTCCCTCAGGCAGGTCATACTCAAAATGCTCTACGCTCAGGGGGTCTGAAAATCGAAACACGTCGGTTCACATTTGGAAAAACGGTCGCCGTTATTACCTAGCGGACTCCACTGGAGCCAATCAAGCGCATCCGGTCCCGTACAGGCTCGGTCCTGTCCTTCAGAATGTACCATGGATGGGAAGGAATCCGCACCCGGTCCAGGAAGACCATCGGAAAATCAGCCCTGTCTCCGATGAAATTGACCAGGCTGTGGTTGCAATGGGTGGCAGGATGGTATTACAACTGTCTGGATTGGCCTGTCGGCCACATATTTCCAGTCGAACCAAGCCTGAGTCGAATGGTTGTCATGCGTTATCAAGGTCCCATCTATCGGCCCCCCAGCGAGGCCGATTCCCTGCTGATCCAGGCGACCGTGGGTTGCCCCCATAACCAGTGCACCTTTTGCATGGTTTATAAACGTGGCCCACGGTTTCGTGTCCGTCCCGTGGCGGATGTGTGTGCCGATATCACCACCGCCCGGATCGAGTACGGGCCAGGCGTGCGTACCATGTTCCTGCCCGCCGGAAACAGCATCGCCATGGATACGGACGATTTAATGACGGTATGTCGGGTGGCCCGGGAACAGTTTCCCGATCTGGAACGGATGACCGTTTATGGATCGTCCACCTGTATCCTGGACAAAGGGGCGGACCAGTTGGTCCAATTGTATCGGGCCGGACTGAATCGAATCCATGTGGGGCTGGAATCGGGGGACGACGAAACCTTGCGCCGGGTCAAAAAGGGGGCGACGGCAGAACAACAGATCCAGGCCGGCCAATGGGTCATGGCCTCGGGGATGGAATTGAGTCTTTATGTCGTCCTGGGGCTGGCCGGTGCGGAACGCAGCATCCAACATGCCGAGGAGACCGCTCGGGCACTCAATGCCATCAATCCCCATTTCATTCGCATCCGAACTTTCGTCCCCAAGGAGAAAACTCCCATGCTCCGGGACTGGCAACAAGGTCGGTTCATCCTGCTGGGGCCTCATGGAATCCTGCGGGAAATGCATCGTTTGGTGAGCCTGCTGCACGTCGATTCCTGGCTCACATGCGACCATTATACCAACTACCTCCCCCTCCAAGGGCAACTCCCCGGCGGCCAGGGCGCGCTTCTGTCGGCCCTCGAACACGGCCTTCAACGTCCCGAAACCGATTACCGGCCATTTTTCATTGGCCGTGAATGAATCAATGATGACAAAATGTTAATGAATTTGTGTTTGACTTTTGGCCTGAAGGACTTCAGGCTTGACGCATGCGTCTGAAGCACCTGGGACTGAAAGAGGAAGATGAAATGAAAATACTTACAGTGGTCGGAACACGCCCCAATTTCACCAAGGAATACGCCATGTCCCGCGCCCTCAAACAAAAGGGACTCCATGAGGTACTCCTGCATACCGGTCAGCATTACGACTATGAAATGAGCCAGACATTTTTTGAAGGATTGTATCTGCCGACCCCAAAATACATCAATCAAATCATCAAATCCGGTTTCCATGGCGACGAGACGGCAGCCATGCTGATGTTCATCGAACAGGTGCTGCTGAAGGAACGGCCGGACGTCACTCTGGTCTATGGCGACGTCAATTCGACCGTTGCCGCCGCCCTCGCTTCGGTCAAACTGCATATTCCCGTGGCCCATGTGGAAGCGGGTTTGCGTTGCGAACACTTCTACAACCCGGAGGAAATCAACCGCCGGGTCACCGACTCCATGAGCGAACTGCTGTTCCCACACATCCAATCGGCTTATCATTCATTGATACAAGAAAATTATCCCCCAGACAGAATCGTGCTGCCCGGGGATATCGTCATGGACAGCCTGTTGCTGGTCGCCCGCGATAAACAGATCACCCCCACCCGGGGTGATTATCACCTCATGACCTTGCACCGCGCCGAGAATACTAACGATCCGCAAAAACTCGAAAGCATCGTCACCGCGGTCATCGAAAGCGGCGCCCGGATCCTGTTTCTGGTCCATCCACGCACCAAAAAGGCGCTGGTACAAAATTCCCTCATGGATCGCCTGCATAAGGCAAAAAATATCGAAGTTCTGGGTCCTGAAGGATTCGTCAGCTTCGTCAAACTCCTGGCCGGGGCCCACAAGGTCATCACCGATTCGGGCGGTGTCCGGCGCGAAGGTTACATCTTTGGCAAACCCGTAATCAACATCAGTGATTTTGTCTGGGTACCGGAGATGATGGCGGCCGGCTGGAGCCTGTTGGTCGGGGCTGACCGCCAACGTATTGTCCAGGCCATCCACGAATTCGAACCCACCGGCGAACGTCCTCCCATATTCGGTGATGGCAACGCCGCCGAAAAAATCGCCGCTGCCCTTGTGCACAGGTTCGGTGGCCCATGACAACCTTGACGACACCATCCCCTGCCAATCCACCGCCAACGGTGGTCATCGTCATCCCCATGTACAACGAAGAGGCCTCCATCCCCCTGCTGAGCTATCGCTTGCGTATCGTCCTGAGGGTGTTGTCGGATACCACCAGACCGTTTCTGGTCCTTGTGGACGACGGCAGCAAGGATCGAACCCGCGAGGCCGTACAACAATTCTTCTCAGGCGTCGACCGACTGATCCTGGAACGCCACGAAGTGAACAAAGGCTACAGTTCGGCACTCAGAACCGGGGTGGAGAAAGCCTTGACCCTGCACCCTGATCTCATCGTCACCATCGATGCCGATACCAATTACGATCATTTCTACATTCCCATGTTCGTGGAAAGTTTTCCCGAGGATTGCGATATCCTGACCGCCAGCCCCTGGCATCCCCAAGGGCAAAGAAAATATTTCCCCAGAAACCGACTGATCCTTTCCCTGACGCTGAGTGCCCTGTATCGCTTCGTGCTGGCGCGCTATGACTCGCCCCTGTACACCTACAGCTCCTGTTTCCGTGTCGCCCGGCCGGAAGTCTACCAGAAAATCAAATGGACCGGAGAATCCTTCACCGCCACCAGCGAAATCCTGGTCCGCTGCATCATCAACGGGCTGCGGGTACGGGAACGCCCGTTTCAAGTCAATCCACGTTGGTTCGGCATCAGCAAGATGCGAAAATTGAAACAAATACGCATGCATCTGGACCTGCTGTGGCGGATCTGGAAAACGCCCGAGGAATTCATGATCAAAAACCAAATGGGCCAGGGATGACCGGTCCCTCCCCGCTCTGCTACCGACGATCCGAGCTGTCTGGACAGAATATGACCCATCCTGAAAAGGCGTGACCTATGTGTGGCATTTTGGGCTGGTTCTCTTCCCATGGAACCACCTGCGACCCGGAAGCCTGCCTCCAAGGGTTACAGACCCTCGGCCATCGCGGGCCCCATGGCCGAGGGGTATTGCAACGCTCCGGGCTGTGGCTGGGGCACGTCCGACTGGCCATCATCGACGTCGAGCATGGTGGGCAACCCTGGATCGATGAGGATTCAGGATTGGCGATGGTGTACAACGGAGAAATTTACAATTATGTCGAAGAACGACGGCTGCTTGAAAACGCCGGTTACCAGTTTCGCAGTCACAGCGATACCGAAGTATTGCTGAAGATGTACCTGGCCTACGGTGAAAAAATGCTCGACCGGCTCAACGGCATGTTTGCCTTCGCCATTCATGACCCACGCAACAACACCCTGTTTTGCGCCCGGGATCATGCGGGGATCAAACCCTTCTACTACCTGGCCTCCAAAGAGGGAATCCTGTTTGCCTCCGAAGTCAAGGCCATGGTGACGGTACGTGGAGGATTGGAAGCGGACCCACAGGGTATGGCGGATTATATTGCCCTGCAATATCTTATCGGGTCAAAGACATTCTTCAGGGATGTACGGCGCCTGCTGCCGGGTCACTGCCTGCGTATCGGCTCCGATGGGACTCCGACGGTGCGACAATACTGGTCCCTGACCCCTGACGAAAGATTCACCGGCAATGCCGTGGAGGCGGCGGAATGGTTACGGGTCCATCTGGATGATGCCATCCGTCTGCAACTTCGCAGTGACGTCCCGCTGGGGGCGCACCTGAGCGGTGGCCTCGACACCGGCATCATCACCCGACTCGCCAGCCGCCGTATCGCTCCGGAACGCTTCAGCACCTTTACCGCCGGCTTTCGCGAAGGCGGTGTCTTCGATGATACTGCAGCGGCCCGGATCAGCTCCCGGTTTTGTGACACCGACCATCATGAAATCTTTCCCACCGCCGATGATTTTCTTCATCTATTCCCCACCCTCGTCCATCATTTAGACGAACCCATGGCGGGTCAGGGGGTGTTTCCCCAATACATGGTGTCACGGCTGGCCCAAACCAAGGTACGCGTGGTGTTGGGCGGTCAGGGGGCGGACGAACTCTTCGGTGGCTACACCCGGTATTATGCCCTTCTCCTGGACCAAGCGATCCGCAATGGCGCCGATCGAGGTCGGGAACCCCTCGGTATCGATTGGCCAACCCTGGGAGCGGGTCTGGGACAAATGCACAATTATGGCCCATTGTGGTCGCAAATGCAGGCGGGTGGCGCATTTCAATCTCCCATCGAACGTTACTGGCGCATGATCGACCGTTCGGGCGATCTGAATGATGTCCTCGCCCCCGACTTTGTAGAATCATTACAGGGATACCGAACCTTCAACGCCTATCGCGACATCGTCGACCGCTTTCCCGACGCGGAAGTCCTCAATCGAATCCTGTATTTCGAAACCAGTGCTTGGTTGCCGGCACTGCTGCACGTCGAAGACCGCATGAGCATGGCCGTCTCCCTGGAAAGCCGGGTCCCGTTCCTCGATCCTCGCATCATGCGTTTTGCCTTCAGTCTGCCTACCCGGATCAAGCTCCACCAGGGGCAAACCAAAGGGTTGATGCGACAGGCCTTTCATAATGATCTGGCACAGTCGGTCCGCGACCGCCGCGACAAGTTGGGCTTTCCGACCCCAACCAGCCGCTGGTTTGCCGGTCCGCTTCGGGACTTCGTCTGGGAAACCCTTAACAGTGTCTCCTGTCGGCAACGGGGTATTTTTTCTCCAGAAGCAATACGCCGCATCAGCGAAAATCCCCAAGGCGACTTCGATCGCTCACTCTGGGGCATGCTCAACATCGAATTGTGGCATCGCAATCTTCATCCCATGCCATCAATGGCCGCTTGACCATCAATGGCTCCTGATGGAACCGATCGACGGACAGGCATTACCGCTCAAAATCAAACGCTCACTCCACGGCGATGATTCGGGAGAACTGGTCCCATGCTGACAGTCAAAAGCATCGTTACCTTCTATTTTCGTTATATTCTGCGCCGGCCCGCCTTGGTGAACCGAGCCTTGTTCTACATCCCCAATTGGCGCGGACTGTTTCGCACCGCCCTCAATGAAATCAATTTTTTATTGCGTCGCGATCAAGGCTTTCGCATCACTTCGGTGGTGGTGGAACTTTCGGGCCAATGCAATCTGAACTGTCTCCACTGCGCCCGACACCAAGCCATGACCCGGGAACAGGGATTGATGACCTGGGAAACCTTCGAGACACTGGTAAAAAACAATCCCGATATCCCAATGTTCATTCTGGTGGGATGGGGGGAGATGATGCTCCATCCCGACTTCTTCAGAATGGTCGAGTTTCTGCGCCAAAAGGGAAAACGGGTCGCCCTCACCACCAATGCCACCTTGCTCACCCGCGAACGAATCGAAAAACTGGTGACCAGTGGCCTGTCACACATCACCTTCTCCGTCGATGGGTTGGATGATGTTTATCAAAAAATGCGCGGAATTCCCTTCGAAAAAGTCGAAAGAAATATCATCGCCCTCGCCGAACGCATCCGACAAACCGGTGCCGACATATTTCTGGAAATCAACTGCGTCGGTCATCCCGATGTCCTGCAACAGGAAAAGGAAATCCGCCAACGACTGGGTCCCTACCTGGATGATATTCGCTTTTCCTCCTTCATGGAGTACAATATGCTGGTACCAACGAACCGCTCCAGCCCCTGCAGGGAATTCTGGCGCGGCATGATATCGGTCCTCCATGACGGACGGGTGGTCCCCTGCTGCATGGACTACAATGCCAGCATGGTTCTGGGCCATATCTCCGAAGGATCCCTGAACAGCCTCTGGAACAACCCAGTGACCCGGGGACTACGTCGGGAGCAGCTGCGGTTGGAATTCAAGCGACGGTGCGCCACCTGCTATGAAAACGAACCTCCGGCACAATCGGGGATCAATAAACGCTTTGATTAAACCTGAAGAGACGATGAATGAATTTTCCAGACCGTCCTTCCCATGGTCTCCTGGCCACCTGGCTCCAGGACGGCCCATTCCTGACCGGCGCCCTGCTGTGCGCCGCGGCAGCTTATGGACTGATGTCTCTGGCCTGGCCGCCGGGACCAGGGGTGGATTTACGCAGTTATCTGGAGTACTACTTCGATCTGGGACCCGATGTCCGACTGTTCCGTACCTGGGGCTCGGCGCAAATCTTGGGGTGGATGGTACAACTAAATTATAGTAATTTCAAACTGACGGCCATGTTTTGTTATCTCCTCATGGTCGCCTCGGTCTATTATGTGGCCAGCCCTTTCGGTCGGGTCGCCGCCCGGGTGGCGACCATCGTCATCATATTGCATTTTGACCTCAATGGCCTGTTCCATCATGTATCCAGCGATATGCTGGCTTCCCTGGGAACCATGGCCCTGAGTGTCCTCCTGGTCCGTTTTCATCGAACGCCACGGTTGTTGGCCGCAGTCCTGCTGGGTGCCTTTACCTTTCTTACCGTTTTGCTCCGGCCAGCCTCCATGTTATTCGTGGTGTTGGGTTTGTATCCCCTGGTCAGTCTGGGCATCAACCGTAGGAACGGCATGCTCTCTTTGGTATTTTTGATCACATTCACCGCTGGCTGGCTCGGATATTGTGGATACAACTGGTTCAATTATGGCGTTTTTTCCCTGACCAAGATCAATACGCAATTGTACTGGCCCGCTTATTCCCTGTTCATGCGCAATCCCATGTTCTCCAGAGACAACGGACCCGTATCCCAGGAATTGTTCGATCAAGTGGAAAGGATCCTCCTCAGCCAGGAAATCTACCGAACCCATGGGATCGACACCGAACAATTTTTCCACAAACGTGATATCCGCATGTGGTCGGACCTCAACTACCTCGACAGCCTTCAACCCGGCCTGGTCAGGAAGGCAGCCTTTGAAGCCATCCACAAAAATCCGATGGGTTTTCTGTTGCGGTCCATGATCCTGCCATTTTACCACCTCATGACCGATGACGATCATTTGTCACTGCCCCTGCCGCTTCCCGAAACCGTCCCCCCAACAAACCACGGGCTGGAAAAATCATTCAATTCCACCCTGAAGGATGACATTCACGGTCATACGACCGTTTCCAATGATCGTCCAGCAAAATGGTCCGCCAGTGAAGTGGAAAGAAAACTCAAAATGATCGATGGTCTCGTCAATGGACTCATCAAGAAAGGAGATTACCAGACGGGCTACCTGATCAAAACCCTGTTGATCCCCATCATGCCACCCATGTTGCTGTTTCTAGGAGCGGCCGTCCTCCTTTTGGGGCGCTGGAGAGAAACCAACGTGCGTTTGCTTCTCCTGCTGCTCATGGCGGTAACGGCGGTGATCGCCGCCAATGCCCAATTCGCCCACATGGTCCGGTTGCGTCTCCCCTACGACCCGATTTTGATTATTGGCGGATTGGTGGGATTGAAGGGCCATTCGTACTTTCGCAAAATCCTCATGCTGGATCGTTCACATGGCCAAGCCCGAGACTAAGTTGAAAACGCCAAATTGTCTTTCCAGACTCGCTTGTGGTAGGCTGTAACGTGTCGATAGACGAAAACGATCCGTTTTTTTTTAAGACCCCATCCACCGCCAACGAGTCCTGATGGCCAATCCGCTCCGTTTCAGAACACACCAACGGGAAGAAAATCATGTCCGTCATCAATTTTGGCCTTGTCGGCTGTGGACGCATCTACCGTAAACATGTCGAAGCGCTCAGGCAATGCCATTTGGCCCGACTGATCGCCGTGTGCGACCCCAACGAACAGCGGGCGCAACAATCAGGTGCGTCGGAAGATATTCCTCATTACCTGCATATGGAAGCCATGCTGGACGCCCATCCCGAAATCGACGTTATCAACATCCTGACTCCGAGCGGCCTTCACGCTGGACAGTGCGTCCTGGCGGCGCAGCGCGGAAAAAATGTTGTTGTGGAAAAACCCATGGCCTTGACCCTGGCCGATGCCGAACGAATGGTCAAGGTCTGCGATGCCAACAAGGTTCGTCTGTTCGTCGTCAAACAAAACCGTTTCAACCCCGCTATCCAACTCCTGCGCCGCAAGTTTGAAGCCGGTGCCTTCGGCAAAATCACCCAAGGGAGTGTGCGGGTACGCTGGTCCCGCAATCAAGCTTATTACGATCAAGATGCCTGGCGGGGAACCTGGAAGATGGATGGGGGGGTCTTCGCCAACCAAGCCTCCCACCATGTCGACCTGCTGCAATGGTTCCTGGGGGATGTCGAGTCGGTTTACGCCAAAACCGCCACCCAATTGGTCGATATCGAAGTGGAGGATACCGGATTGGCCATCCTCAAATTCACCAGCGGCGCCCTGGGGCTGATCGAAGCCACCACCGCCACCCGCCCAAGCGACCTGGAAGGGAGCCTCTCCATCCTGGGAGAAAAAGGAACGGTCGTGGTGGGAGGATTCGCCGTCAATCAAATCGAGACCTGGCACTTCGGTGATCCGGAAGAACGGGCCAGAATGGAAAAACCGGATCATTCCTTTCGCGACGTCTATGGACTCGGACACGCCGCCTTCATCAACGATGTCTGCAACAGCATCCTCAATAATGGTCCCGCCCTGGTGGATGGCCTGGAAGGGATGAAATCCCTACGCCTGATCAACGCCCTGTACGAATCGGCGGAAACCGGCAAGGAAATTTCCCTGGTATTCAAAACCCATTATGCCCGGCTGGGGGTACAGTGAACGTCCCATTCATCGACCTGGGAAAACAGCACGAATCGATCCGGCGGGAAATCGATGGCGCCATCGACGACTGCATCCGCCACTCGGCCTTCATTCAGGGAACGCGGGTCGAGGGTTTCGAGGAGGCTTATGCAACCTACTGTGGCGCCCGACGGGTGATCGGTTGTGGTAACGGGACCGACGCTTTGTTTCTAGCCCTGAAGTGTCTGGGACTCCAGGCCGGAGATCGAGTCGTGGTACCGGCCAACACCTTCATCGCCACCGCCGAGGCGGTTTCCATGACCGGCGCACAACCGGTCTTTGCCGATGTCGACCCAGTGACTGCCAACCTTGTACCACGAAGCCTTCTTGAATGGGACCAACCCGAGGTGAAGGCGGTGATTCCCGTCCACCTGTATGGCCTGCCCGCCGATCTCCCGGGGTTTCGCTCCTTCCAAGGGCCATTGGGACGCCGTTGGCTGCTCGGGGATGCGGCCCAGGCTCATGGCGCCAGCATCGACGGCCGGGACGTGGCAATTCTGGCCGATGTCAGCACCGTCAGTTTCTTCCCTGGTAAAAATCTCGGTGCCCTCGGTGACGCCGGGGCCGTGATCACCAATGACGACTCTCTCGCCGATGCCATGGCGTCCTTCCGCAATCACGGCCGCAAGTCCAAATATACCCACGATGTCGAAGGGGTCAACATGCGCATGGACGAAATCCAGGCCGCCGTTTTACGTGTCAAATTGCGTCACCTGCCACGCTGGAACGAAATCCGTCGCCAACTGGCGGCCCGATATGCTAAAAAATTATCGGGAATCCCCGGCCTCACCTTGCCTCCCACCGTTCCGGCGGGACACGTCGCCGTCTACCACCTGTTCGTCATCGAAACCGATCAACGGGATGATTTGGCGCAATGGCTTTCACAACGGGGAATCGCCACCGGAATCCACTACCCGGTCCCCCTGCCGCTGCAACCCTGCTATGCCCACAGGCATCTGAATCCTTCCCTGTTTCCGGTGGCGGTGGAAAAATCACGGCGCATTCTTTCCTTACCCATCTTTCCTGAAATGACCAGGGGGCAACAGGATCATGTGGTGGAGGCGGTCCTGAGCTTCCTTGCCCACTGACTCAATGGTCAATCATCCCAAAAAAAAATAAGAGGCTCCTCATGAACAAACGTGTTGCCTTGATTTATTCCCCCTCCGGGATGGGGCCCTACGATGGCGAAATTCAGGCCTATCACGATAATTTCGGCGTCCTGCCTTCCCTGAGCCTGGGTTATGTGGCCGCCGTCCTGGAACGGGAAGGGTGGGAATGCCGGTATTTCGATATCATCGCCCATGGCTACAATGCCATATCACTGGCCGATGCGGTGCGAACATTCGATCCCGCCTTCTCCTGTTATACGGTCTACACCTACCATTTCCACGAAAACAGACATTGGATTCGCTTGGTTCGCGAGGCGACCGGCAAACCGACTCTGGTCGGAGGCATTCATACCGGTATCTACCCCCAGGAAACCTTCTCCTATCCCGAACTCGATTTTGGCCTGATCGGCGAAGCGGAAGTCAACCTTCCGGCCTTCCTGCAGGCCTTTGAAAACCAAGACGGCTGGAAGGATGTCCCCGGTTTGATCTGGCGCGATCACGGCGAAATTCGCGTCAATCCCTGGGGGGGGCTGGTGAATGACGTCGATTCCTCTCCCCGACCGGCGCGTCACCTGTGGCCCATCGAAAAATACTTTACCATCTCTTCCTCACGACGCAATTTCACCCCGATGATCACCAGCCGCGGCTGCCCTTACAAATGCATCTTTTGCGAACAGGGTAATCTCACCTTCCGCCCTCACAGCCCCGAATACGTGGTCGACGAAATCGAAGAATGCATCAACCGCTTCGGGGTCCGTGAAATCGACATGTTCGATTCCCAGATGACGGTGAAAAAATCCCGCATGTTCGCCATTTGTGAACTCATCCAAAAACGTGGCCTGCGCTTTCACTGGTCAGCCCGGTCACGGGTCGATACCGTCGACCTGGAAGTCCTTAAGGAAATGAAGGCAGCGGGATGCTATCGCATCTTTTTCGGCATCGAATCGGGCGATGAGCAAATTTTGAAAAACTTGAAAAAGAAAACCAGTATCGACCGGATCCGTCGCACCATGAAAAATTGCCGAGAGGCGGGTATTCAAACCTTGGGGTTCTTCATGGTGGGTAGCCCGGGTGAAACCATCCAAACCGCTGAAAGGACCCTGGCCCTGGCCCTGGAACTGGAATTGGACTATGCGCAGTTCAACGGAGTACGTGCCATTCCCGGAACGGAGCTGTATGATATGGTGTTGCCGGAACAGGGGGAAGATTTTTGGCGACAATACATTCTGGATGGCAGCAAATCGGATTTTGTTGCCCGGGCCCAGTGTTCTTTGACCCAGGAGGAAATCAATGCTTTCCTGAAGAAATGTTATCGTAAGTTCTACTACCGCCCCAGCTATATCCTTGGCCGGCTGCAAAAAATCAAAACATGGGAAGAGTTCATGAAACACGCAAAAGCGGGCATCGATCTCCTGATCAAATGAACCTTTCCGATCATCTCCGGCCCGGGGGAATGTCCGAACCGTGCCGGATGATCGCCCGCAACGGCGACCGCGGCCCCGGTCGCCATTCGATCCCGACTGATGACCCGGCCCTCCATGGAGGTTTTCATGCGCCCCGTTTCCGCCACCAAGGCCTATATCCCTCAACGTCAAAGCATCGTGACCACCAGCGACGTCGATGGGGCCGATTCACCGTTTGGGTATTGGGGCTACTTCAGCTACCCCATGCGTCGACGTTTGGACATGGTGGTGGAAGCCATGAAGAAAAAATCGGGCTACCACCGGATCCTTGATGCCGGTTACGGCTGCGGAGTCTTCCTGCCTGATCTCTATCATCGACTTGACCCCAATAACGGCGTACTCCACGGGGTGGACATCCATGATTCATCGGCCGAGGTCAAACAGAATCTGACCCTCTATGAAGAAATGGATGACCAGCGGATTGAACTGGGAAAGTACCCACTGTTTGCCCTCCCCTTCCCAGACCATACCTTCGATCTCATCGTCTCAGTCAGTGTCCTGGAGCACATTCCACCTCATTTCCTCCCCTCCTGCCTCGATGAAATCAAGCGGGTGGCTGCCCCTGGGGCCGAGATCATCCTTGGGTTCCCGACCGATTGTATCCTGATTCGCGCCCTGGCCTGGATCCAAAAACAAAATTTACGTGAAAACCACCCTTCTACCCACGAAGATATCACTCATGCCATCCATCAGGCGGGTCTGCGGATCGAATGCCAAACCCGATTTCCATGGTTTGCCGGCCCCCTGACCATGCATTACAATGTCCGCTGCACGGTCTAGGCCTCATGAACGAGAAACATCAAAAAATCAGACAGTCGGATGAACAAAGAACATACCTTATGGTCCTATTGGCAAGGATTGTTGCGTCATTTTGGCCTGCGCAAGGCCTTCCTCTGGGGAGTGGAGGGGTTATGCAATTTCCTCTTTTCCCCCCTGCCGATCATCCTGGGAGGGAGCCAGATTCGCTCTTTGGTCTTTCGACCCATGTTCAAAAAAATTGGTCATGGTTTCTATTCATCGCCAGGAATCAGATTGCTACACTGCTATAACATGGAAATCGGTGACCGTTGCAGTCTGAACTATAATGTCATGCTGAACGGACGCGGTGGCTTGGTGATCGGTGACGATTTCACTTCCGGCCCCAACGTCACCATTTGGACCGCGGAACACCTGTTTCGTGATCCCTCGCGCAAGGTGTTGGAACAAGGGGAAATCGAAAAACCGGTCTTTATCGGCAACGACGTCTGGTGCGGGACCGGTTCGATCATCCTTCCCGGTGTCACAATCGCCGATGGAACCATCGTCGCTGCCGGGGCGGTTGTGCATCGCAATACCGAACCCTACAGCATCGTCGGCGGGGTTCCGGCCAAAGTCATCGGATATAGAAAATCAAGCAAATAAATAATAACTCCAGATTGGGTGTACGAATCAAGAATGCCCCCTTCGGTCAATGAAAGTTAAATGCGATGCAATGTTATCTGTGCAACTCAAAAATTTTCAAATCTCGAAAAGGAGAAGTTCGAGATGCACCAAAAAAATTTCAGATCCTCCAGTGTGAAGTCTGCGGCTTGGTGATGTTGGACGACACCAACCATATTCCAACTGGATTTTATGAAAACTCTGGCATGCATGGCTCAAAACCAATCTCGATGGAGTCCTGGTTGAAGGAAACGGATTGGGACGATCAGCGTCGGTTTGAAATGATTCAAGCGATGCTGCCCAACAAACGTCTACTCGACTTTGGCTGTGGGGCCGGAGGCTTTTTACAAAAAGCTCGAACGTTGGCGGCTGATGTCACCGGGATTGAACTGGAGACGCGGGTTCAGGATTATTGGGCGAGCCAGATCCATATCGTTCCAAGCCTTGAAGCAGCGGCTTCTGGAGAAAAATACGATCTCATTACTGCTTTCCACGTGGTGGAACATTTGTCCGATCCTCGAGCCGTAATAAAAGGTCTGGCCAATCTGCTACGACCGCAAGGGCGAATAATTGTTGAAGTTCCCAGTGCTGAAGATGCCTTGCTCACCTTGTACGATTGCGATGCTTTCCAACGTTTTACCTATTGGAGCCAACATCTGTTTCTATTTAATGCCGCTACCTTGGCGACACTGGCAACCCAAGCAGGGCAAAGAGTGATCGCCATCCAGAATCTTCAGCGTTACCCTCTTTCAAATCATCTTTATTGGTTAAGTAAAGGTCAACCAGGTGGTCATAAGCATTGGGCGTTCATGGATACCTCCGAGCTAACTTATGCCTATGCAAATACATTGAGTCAACTTGGAAAGACGGACACACTCATCGCTCATTTGGAAAAGATTGCCTAATATAACCAGTGTAATCTCTTGACCACCGGTCAATTTCTTGACAAAAAAATCTGCTCGAATGGGTGAGGATAGACCAAGGCCTTTCAATCTTTCTCAAACTAAAATCATACGAATGGACGCTCATGATCATCCCTCCCGGAATTTGCCCCCGGCCTACCGTTGAGAAGAGACTGACGCTTTCCGGTAACGATTCGCTCAAGTTATACTTGGGAGACTGACTGGTCTCCAAGGCTGCAGCAAATTGTTGTTCATCCATTTCATCCCCTTTTGTGATCATGGGAGTTTGTCAGTGCTGGGAGTATTTCATTCAGTCAATGCCAAATCGTGGTTGGACAGAGTCCATGAAGACTCCGTCCTGACCGGTTCCGGGAAACTAAAATATATAATATTCGCGATAGGATTTATATTTTTCTCGGCCCATTTCCTTTATAGAACCATTGCGCCGGAACTGAGACGGAATTTCTATCCGGTCGTAGCAGAAAATTCCATGCTCTGCACCAACCAGGCCGTCCTTCTGGAGCAATGCCGTCTGAAAAAATGCGCCGTTCTCCAAGACCTTGAAGAACAGATCCTGGGCAACCGGTCGAAATTATTTCAGGAACACTTTTCTTCCTTCCTGTCCTTGTACTCCCCCATCAATGCCCTGGTTCTGGTCGGGGTGAAAAATATGTTCGGCCTAAACTGGATCGATACATTTTTAACGGTCCGATATGCCTCTGCCGTTCTCATCTCGACAGGTGTCGGGTATTGGCTTTTCCGACTTCTGGGACCCGCTTCAGCGGGTCTGGCCATGATTTTCCTGGCTGGAATCCGCTTTCCTGAACAAGGATTCAACTACATCGCCCCCAGCAACATAACTATGGGCCTGTTTCTGCTGTTCTGGGGCGTATTGATTCATCGTCGCGGTGATATCGGTCTTTGGTTTCCCATCGTTCTGTTTTTCTTACTAGGGGTCCATCCCATCGCCGTCGGGTTCGCTGGAGTCACAATGGCAGCCTTCCTGGTATTACGTCCCTGGCCTCTGAATCGTCGCGATCTACTGCTGCTGATGGCTGCTGCGCTCACTTTCCTCATCGAACGGGTCGTAGCCAACCTCCCGACCACCGGATACAATATCATCCTGAATGCCCACAATACCCAAGGATTCGATCTGTCGGGATTCAATTTTCCTTACGCTCTGCAACTGAGCCGCTATCTAATGAGCGTACTCGGTCTGGGTAAGGAAAGCTTGGCCGCCATCATACTGGTTACGCTTGGCATAGCCATCCTGCGTAAAGACTACATCTTTCCTGCATTCTTTCTATTATTATCGATGCTGTGCCTAGCCGCCCTGTTCCACAACAGCGGCGCGGCACCTAGTGCCACTTTTGAAAGGTATTGGTTCTGCCTGGGCATCCTGTTGACAACCGTGGTCGCCCACTTTTCCGTTCTCATTCTGACCATTATATTTTATTTCCTGAAAAAAAGGTTCATTTGGCTTTCCTCTGCCAACCACCGATCTGGTCGCCTCTGGTCCATTCCCCCCATGGAACCGATGCTGGCTCTGCTGTGCCTTGGGATCATAGCCTCGGCCCAAGCCATTCACCAACAGGCCATTCACCGACATAATGGTATGCCCACTCTTGCCGAAAAAGTGGCCATCGTCGCCCAAAGCGGCAACTATCAATTCGATCCAAACCAACCGCCTATTTTGAAACATCCCCGCCATCCTTGCAGCAAGGTCCTCTACGTCAACGGTGGGAAGAATTTTTTCAATGAAGCCAACAATCTCCTACTGTTCTCCTATCTGGCCCATGGGGCGACCGATTGCGGTGCCATTCTCTACTCCGTCGTTACCGCGACCGATGACAAAAAAGGTCAACTTTTCTTCAATAAACACCGCCAGGACATCACACATGTCGCTTTCATCAATCAGGTCCATGTCAGCCCGGTCCCGGTCACCGTGGCCGAAGGTAATCTACGCTTTCAATTCTGGAAAGAGATGACCAACATGCCATGGCGTTTTCTTTTCCACAACCCGGGTACAGATACTTCGATCATCACTCTGGAACGTTTGACCAACGATAACCACGACCGTGTCGAAGTGGCCCGCTTTACCCTCAAGCCAAAATGGCATGATTGGGTACAGACCTGGATCCCTCATGAGCTTCCCGGTCAGTACCATTACATCATGAATTATGTCGAAGGGGGGGATCCCATTCTGCTGGGGATGCGTTTTGGAAATGAAAAAACTGATCTACTCTGGCCTTGGAATCAGGGGGTGGAGATGAACTTCATCAGCTATCGGCTGGAAAGAAAGCGACAGTTTGAACTCATGGATCGCGCAACACGATTCACCGTCGCTGAACTGGCCCCTGAACTCGGTTTAACTGGTCAAGTGGTCTCTGATCGTGGCTTTTCCGCCTTGGCCATCGTCGGCCCCAACCCACCGTGATTATTTAATAATTTTATCAAAAATACAACAAATAAAAAAAAAGGGTTGCGTCCAGAGCAACCCTTTTTTCAGAACATCAGGTCGGGTGATCAGCTCCCCCAATTGGAATATTTCTCGCAAATCTTATTGATCCGTTTTCCGTTATCGGACTCGGAGAACTTGGCCAAGCTCCCCTTGAAGTCATCTGGGGTCTCATTCCACATGCATTCGCAAAAAGCGGCCATTTTGGTTTGACCGGCGATTGGGCTCGGGTCATTGCCACCTTCCCAGTTCTTGGTCGCATAGCTCAGGCACTGCTGATATTGCGGGTCACTGCTGGGAACGTCATTGTAGCTGCCAGCAGCAAAAGCGATCTGGGCGACCCCCAGACCGAGAAGAGATACTGTGGTAATCAAAGTCGTTCTCATAGCCTGCTCATCCTAAAAAAATGTTTAAGAATCACGATTGAAAAGCCTCTCTTGGCGGATAACCGACGACCACCCCCATCCGCGCTCCGAACTTTATTGCGTTAACCATTTTTTGTCAACCGTGATTCATCATCCAGCTCATAAATAATTCACCCATGCAGATAATAAAAATACCACATTTTTTTTCATTATTAATTTGACATTATCTTTATGTATCTTAATACAGAGGGTTTGAAATTTCATGGCCAAGGCAATGTTTTCATCCGCATAAACAGCACACCTGTCAAAGGAGATCGAACCGTTGCCTACCCCGGACAAAAAATCCGGTATTTCGAGATTTTATCTTCTAAAGATCCAGAGTCTTCCTGCCGCCAACACATGATCGATATGGTGATTATTATCCCAAGAACAGAAGAACCAGACACCAGGAATCTTAATAGAAAAAAAACGTAGTTGCGCACTGGCCGGCAATATGTCACATACGGTGTGACTGATCCAATATCCAGCCAGAAGCCAAACCGTTGCCGATTCCGGGAGAAAATATGAAGATTATAATTGTAGGTGGGGTAGCCTGCGGTCCCAAAGCGGCTGCACGGCTGCATCGACTCCGGCCTCATGCCGATATCACCATCATCGAAAAAGGTGAACTTTTATCCTACGCCGGATGTGGCATGCCGTACTACATTTCAGGAGAGGTTCACAACATCAACGAATTGATGAAAACCAATCTTGGAATCGTCCGGGATAGCCACTACTTTCGCAATTTCAAGGGGCTGAATGTCCGCAACCTGACCTTGGCCACCCGGATCGATCGCCAAAAAAAACAACTGGAAATATTGGACCTGCAAAGCATCACCCGAGAAATGATCCCCTACGACAAACTGATCCTGGCGACCGGTGGACAACCCATCATGCCGCCCATCCCGGGAATCGATCTGAAAGGGGTCCATTCCCTTCACGATCTTCACTCGGCCCGAAAAATCAAGGATGCCATCAGGGATGGCGCCAAAAAGGCTGTCATCATCGGCGGTGGTGCCATCGGTATCGAGGTGGCGGATGCCTTTATCAAAAATGACGTCGAAACCACGATCATCGAGGCTAAAAATCGCCTGTTCGCCAAAGTATTGGATCCGGACATGTCCGCCACGGTTCAGGACTACCTGGCGGTGGACGACATCATTCTGCAACTTTCCACCCGGGTCATCGGCTTCGAGGGCAATGAGGAAGGGGGCCTCAAAAAGGTCATCACCGATCGCGGTATTGTCGATGCCGACCTGGTTATCAATGCCATCGGCGTCCACCCCAACACCCTGCTTGCCGAAGATGCCGGACTTGAACTTGGAGTCACCGGGGCCATTCGCGTCAACGCCCACATGCAAACCACCGATCCCGATATCTACGCCGGCGGGGATTGTGTCGAGTCGATCCACCTCATCACCAGACAGCCGGTCTACATCCCCATGGGTGACACTGCCAATAAACATGGCCGGGTCATCGCCAACCACATCGCCGAATTCTATCCTTCCAACAGCTTTCCAGGAGTTCTTGGCACCGCCATCTACAAATATGGCGACCTCTCGATCGGCCACTCCGGTGTCACCCATACCATGGCCACCTCTTTGGGGTACGATTGCGAAAGTATTCTCTACCCGGGGTTAGACAAGCCAGAATTCTTCCCCACCGCCCGACGCATCGACATGAAACTGGTCGCCGATCGAAAAAATCACCGCATCATTGGCGTTCAGATCGTCGGCGAAGGAGAGGTATCCAAGCGTCTGGATGTTCTGGCGACCGCTATGACCTTCGGGGCTACCGTCGAACAATTAGCCCATCTCGATCTCGGTTACGCCCCCCCATACTCCCCTGCAATCGATAATGCCATCAATGCAGCCAACATCTGTTGCAACAAACTGAACGATGTCTCCCGTTCCGTCACCCCGGCTCAAGTCTGGCAAATGCGGCAGAATGGCTCCAAACTCCTGCTGGTCGACGTCCGTACCCAACGCGAGTATCAATCCCAACGTATCGACCTGGAGGATGTTGTCCATATCCCTCTCAACCTGCTCCGTCAAAGGATGGCTGAACTTCCGAGAGATCGCCCCGTCATCACCTTTTGCAAGGTGGGCTTGCGCGGCTACGAGGCCTGTCAGCTCCTGCGTGGATTGGGCTTGGATAACGCCTGCTTCATGGAAGGGGGGGTGGCCTTATGGCCCTACCCGAAAATAACGGGTCAACCCGAACAACCCAACCTATCGACCCAATAAATGATTCCTGACGCTCAACGACAGGCAAGCTTCCCGCGGATTCCTCCAAACTCTCGGCACGCAACTCCGACGTTCCAGGCTTTACCATGAATTCGCACACCAACCAGATTTTACGGTGATACCCCTGGATACTCACAATCACCCCATTGGCCTCGGGTGCCGATCCTCGGATAAGGTCGTTTCCAAACTCCATCTCCCGATGCGTAACGAAGTCCAGAGGATGAATCCATGTCACCGTTCTGCAACAATGTTTTTCTGGAACCCTCGGAACGCCTGGGGAAAATCGCACGTCACTGATCAGCAAGGTGGCCTGCGAATGGAGGATTCGTTGTGAAGGTTTCGGCCTTCATGCAACAGGACGGGTGACGGCCGATGTTCACCTATTCATCCATCACCTGGTTCGGCCTCTTTGGAGGACCGGAATGGCTCCAGTCGTCAACCTGGGGATCATGAAGGCCCCCTTGCGTCTTGAAAAGATTTTGAGCATAAAAAAAAACGGCCTGACAGTCAGAGTTGGCACCCAGTGCCCCACCCGGCTCCGATCGAATCCCATTGAGTGTCACGGCTAAGCATGATATGAATTATCAATAGATTTTCCCACTGAAGCCGGGGGAAATTATGGAAATTTACATCACCTTCATCGGTATTGTCGTAACTGCCATCGGAACGTTGTTTGCGGCTATGGCATTCGCAAAATTTGACCGACTCAGACCAATCCGAAAGGATCTCACGCAATTTGAACACCGGATCAAACATGATTTGTTCCAATGGGAAAAAACTGGCCAACGAGCGGTTTCCAGTGATGGCATGGCCGACGTAAAAGCCCAGATGGCCATCGCGGATTCGACCGTAGCCATCCATCCCGAAGTATTCAACCGTTTCAATGCCCTGGGGTTCGCCTACCTGGCCAAAGGAAAGACCTCCCCATCCTTCGATGCCTTTTCCGAAGCCATGGAGGTCTGTCCCAACGCCAAAGGAGGCGATTTCGATCTGGCCAGGGTCTCCCTTGAAAAGAGCGCTCGCGACCGGTGTGACCCATACCCCCGCACAGCCGTGACCGTCGATCTCCCTTCCAGGAAGCCTCCCCGTTCAACTTTCCCTCCCCCCTCGCCCCCCTACCCATTCCTTGAGCACTGAGGGGATGAAGATCGGGATCATTGGAGGTGGCATCAATGGCCTGAGCTGCGCGTGGCTACTGGCCCAAAAGGGCCATCAGGTTCAGGTTTACGAACGCCACACCATCATGAACGCCACCAGCCGGGCTTCCTCGAAGCTCCTCCACGGCGGTCTGCGCTACCTGGAAAATAGAGAGTTTCGCCTGGTGCGCGAGTCGCTCCGCGAACGCAACGACTGGATCCGCCGGGTGCCGGACCTGACCAACCCCCTGCGTTTGGTGATGCCCATCTACCAAGGAGGCCGCCGGCCCGCCTGGATGATGGCCATGGGGTTGTTCCTCTACGACCATTGGGCGGGCCACAATGACCTGCCGGGAACTCGACGCCTGACCGCCGCAGAAGTGATGCAACGCGATCCGCTTCTCAACCCCAACCGCTTAGGTGGCGGCTTTGAATTTTCCGAAGTACAGATGGACGATTACCTCCTGGGACTTTGGGTAGCGGAACAGGCCAAAGCCATCGGCGTCACCATCCGCGAACACGCCGAGGTCACCACCGTCGATACCCATGGTGGTGTTGCTTTGACCAACGGGGAAACCCGATACCACGATCAAATCGTGAATGTCGCCGGCCCATGGGCCCTGGAACTCCTGCAACGGAGCCAAATCGACAGTCCTCATCGGCTTGATCTGGTCCGAGGCAGTCATTTAATCCTGCAACACCCATGTCTTCAGGCCTTTCTGTTCGAGGTTCCCGGGGAACGCCGCATCCTCTTTGTGCTCCCCTGGAAAGAAGGGACCCTCGTCGGCACCACGGAGGTCCGTCAGACGTTGCATGACGCCATCGCCTGCAGTTCTAACGAAAAAAATTATCTTATTGATGTCTACAGATACTATTTTCCCAATCGCCAGATCACAGTTGTCGAAACCTTTGCCGGCCTGCGGCCACTATTGTATACCGCCAAGGATCCAAACAAGGCCACACGCGAATTTGCCATCCATCGTACCGGTCAGCTTACCACCGTGCTTGGTGGCAAGTGGACGACCGCCTTGGCTCTGGCACGAATAATTACCGATATGATCCAAAAATCCTTGGTGGCCTAGCAACGTTCCATCGGCAAGGTTGGAGAATCTGATGTAGAATCAGTTTGTTGTAGTATATAAACCCAATGCCTCATATTGTTCACATTCTGGATTTTGCCGATTTTGGTCGAGAAAGGCCGGTGAAAGTGCTACCACGCGACATGTCCCGTAATGGAATTATTTGAAATATAATTAACTTTTTCTGGAACGTTAGCAGGCCACCAAGGAAGGTTACCCCAAGCCTATATCGCGAGGCTGAACCAGGAATTCGCCCGAACGCCAATAGGGAGCGATAGGGAAGGGGCGGTTGGTTTGGGACCAACCGCCCCTGAAAAGGTCTTAGTGGGCAAAAATACCTTTGCCCTGACCAGCGGAGCCCAGAACTTCCTTATTCTTCTCGATGATCATTTTTTTCAGTTCATCGCGAGCGGGTCCGAGATATTTGCGGGGGTCGAACTCGGCGGGTTTGTCCTTGAAGACCTTGCGGATGATCGCAGTCATGGCGAGACGGCCATCGGAGTCGATGTTGATTTTGCAAACCGCCGACCGGGCGGCACGACGCAGTTGATCTGCAGGGATACCGACCGCATCCTTGAGGGCTCCGCCGTTGCCGTTGATGGCCTGCACATAGGCGGGGACCACCGAGGAGGCTCCATGGAGGACGATGGGGAAGCCGGGGATCCGCTTTTCGATTTCCTCGAGGATATCGAAACGCAGGGGAGGGGGAACCAGGACGCCATCGGCACTGCGGGTGCATTGGGCCGGGGTGAACTTGTTGGCTCCGTGGGAGGTACCGATGGAGATGGCCAAGGAATCCACGCCGGTCTTGGCGACGAACTCTTCCACTTCCTCGGGACGGGTGTAGGTTGATTTATCTGCCACCACATCATCTTCGATACCGGCCAGAACACCCAGCTCACCTTCGACGGTGACATCACGGCTATGGGCATACTCCACCACCTTTTTGGTGAGGGCCATGTTGTCGGCGAAGGAATGGTGGGAGCCGTCGATCATGACCGACGAAAACCCGGTATCGATACAAGATTTGCACAGATCCAGGGTATCACCATGGTCGAGATGGAGAGCAAACTTCAGGTGGGGGTTGATCTCCTTGAGCAATTCCGCAGCCCCCTGGGCCATATAGCGCAACAGGGTCTGATTGGCATATTTCCGGGCGCCGGAGGAGACCTGCAAAATAAACGGAGAGTCGGACTCACCGCAACCGGTGACGATGGCTTGCAACTGCTCCATGTTGTTGAAATTATAGGCTGGGATGGCGAATTTGCCCTCGAAGGCGGCCTTGAACATGGCTTTGGTGTTGACAAGGCCCAATTCTTTATAGCTGACGGTCATGTTTTCCTCATGTGTTGACGTGTTTAGTCGTTAGTCTCTCGAACGGTCGCATCGCATGGTGCAACAGAACGTTCTATTCACAGTGATGCTGATGGTAACAGCAGCGGTTGCGACGCGCAATCCCTTTTTTTTGATTGTACATTATTAGGAAGTGTACATTTTCAGCCATGCCGGCGTTCAAAGTCGGTCATGAAGGCCACCAGGGCCTCGACCCCTTCATCGGGCATGGCGTTGTAGAGGGAGGCCCGCATTCCACCCACTGAACGGTGTCCTTTGAGGGTAACGAGTCCCGCCTTGCTGGCTTCGGAGAGAAATGTTTCGGTCAGTTCGGGCCGACTCAGGGTAAAAGGGATGTTCATGCGCGAACGCGAGTCGGGTTGGTTGGGACATTGATAAAACCCGGAGGCATCGATCACCTGGTAGAGGCGTTGAGCCTGGCGGATATTGCGTTGTTCCATCCCGGAGACCCCTCCCTGATCCCGAACCCAGTCGAGAACCAGCCCCAGGATATAGATGGCATAGGTTGGGGGGGTATTGAGCATCGATTGTTCCGCGGCCTGGGCTTGATAGTCGAGCATCACCGGCAGATTGGCATTTCGCCCCAGGAGATCCTTGCGGATGATGACCACCGTTACGCCACTGGGTCCCAAATTTTTTTGCGCCCCGGCATAGATGCATCCGAAGCGGTTGACATCCAAAACACGTGACAAAACATTCGAGGACATGTCAGCGACCAGGGGAACCTTGCCGGTATCTGGGGTGTAGTGGAATTCGGTGCCGTAGATGGTATTGTTGGACGTCATGTGACAATAGACGGCGCTGGGATTGAGATCCAATTCCCCCTGGGTGGGAATGCGGGTGAACTGTACCCCTTCCGAAGAGGCGGCCACGCGGACTTTGGAAAGCATTTTCTTAGCTTCCTTCATGGCCTTTTTGGACCAACTTCCGGTGACGATGTAGTCGGCGGTCTGTTCCTTGGGGTCGGTGACAAGGTTCATGGGCACCATGGCAAACTGCAGGGTGGCCCCACCTTGGAGAAACAGCACCTCATAATCGGTGGAGATACCCATGAGGGATCTCAGCATCGACTCGGCATGTTCAATGATCCCCAGATATTTCTTTGACCGGTGACTCATCTCCATCACCGACATGCCCGATCCTTGATAGTCCAACATTTCGTCCCGAGCCCGTTCCAAAACTGGTACCGGCAAGGCGGCAGGACCTGCACTGAAGTTATAAACGCGTCCCATCGGCTTTCCTTTGCTCCTTCTATAGGTAACCTGACGATCTATAGTGGCGACATCCGCCACCCCGAATATGAAGATTCTACCTCAATAATAAAAAACAATCCTTGCTCTCTCCATGGAAACCCGAGGAAGGAAAGGATGCAGGAATCGCCAGAGACCGGGGCCGGTGAAAATGGGGAGAGAGTGAAGATCGAAGCACCGCGGCATGGCGATGCCAAGGCCTAAAAATTCCCGATCCATGGTGATGTACCCACCGGTGGGAGGGGCCTTGCCCCCCCGCTGGGGAGGAAAGACCCCTCCCCAGCCCCGGCCAAGAACAATTGAATGGGAGGGAGTGAACGGTTGGGCTCCTAGAGGTTGTGACGATGTTTAATCAGGTTTTCCACCACGGTGGAATCGGCCAGGGTGGTGGTGTCGCCCAGATTCTCCAGTTCATTGGCGGCGATTTTGCGCAAAATGCGACGCATGATCTTGCCTGAACGGGTTTTAGGTAATCCAGGGGCCCATTGAACGATATCTAAGTGGGCGATGGCGCCGATTTCGCGACGCACCAGGGCAACCAGCTCCTTTTCCAGGGCATCCGACGGCTGAACCCCCTGCATCAAGGTGACATAGGCGTATAAACCGTGCCCTTTGATGGGGTGGGGATAGCCGACCACAGCCGCTTCCGCGACTTTTTCATGCAATACCAAAGCACTTTCGATTTCCGCGGTGCCTAGATTATGCCCGGAAACGATAATGACGTCATCCACCCGTCCTGTGATCCAGTGATAGCCGTCGGCATCACGTTTGCATCCATCACCGGTGAAATATTTTCCTGGAACGGCGGACAGATAGGTTTCCAGGAAACGTTGGTGATTGCCGTAGATAGTACGCATCATGCTCGGCCACGCCCGGGCCATGACCAGGTTGCCCTCGGTCGCCCCCTCGAGAACTTTGCCATCGGCACTGGTCAGTTGGGGCTCAACCCCAAAGAAGGGCCGGGTGGCCGATCCTGGCTTCAGAGGGGTACAACCGGGCAAGGGGGTAATCATGATGGCACCGGTTTCCGTCTGCCACCAAGTATCGACGATGGGACATCTGCCCTCACCCACGCAGTGGTAATACCACTCCCAAGCCTCGGGGTTGATCGGTTCTCCCACCGATCCCAGCAGGCGGAGAGACTTGCGGGAGGTCTTCTTGACCAGCTCATCCCCCAATCCCATGAGTGTGCGGATGGCGGTGGGGGCGGTATAGAAAATATTGACCTGATGTTTATCGATCACCTGCCAGAAGCGTGAGCCGTTGGGATGACTGGGAACCCCTTCGAACATCAGGGTGGTGGCACCGTTGGTCAGGGGACCGTAGACGATGTAGGTGTGCCCCGTGACCCAGCCGACATCGGCGGTGCACCAATACACATCGCCGTCGTGATAGTCGAAAATAAATTTGTGGGTCATGGCCGCCATCAGATTATAACCGGCGGTGCTATGCTGCACCCCTTTGGGCTTACCGGTGGATCCTGAAGTATAAAGGATGAACAACGGGGCTTCGGCATCCATCTCCTCGG
This sequence comes from Magnetococcales bacterium, assembly GCA_015232645.1. GTDB lineage: Bacteria > Pseudomonadota > Magnetococcia > Magnetococcales > UBA8363 > UBA8363. The sequence goes on from JADFZF010000006.1 coordinate 29,050, forward strand.
CCGGGCAGAACGGTTCCACATGGGCCGCTGCTTCATGGTACCAAATATCGCGCCCCTCGACCCAATGGACTTCGGTGCCGCTGTGTCTGACGGTCAATACCGTGCTGACGTTGGGGCATGATTTCAAGGCCTCATCGACATTGGCACGCAGCGGAACGATCTTGCCTCCGCGAAAGCCTCCATCGGCGGTGATGACGGTATGACAGTCGGAATCGAGAATACGATCCTTGATGGAATCGGGAGAGAAACCGCCAAAGACCACCGAGTGAATCGCGCCAATCCGGGCACAGGCCAACATCGCCACCGCCGCTTCGATGATCATGGGGAGGTAGATACAGACCCGGTCCCCCTTGGCAACGCCGCGTCCTTTGAGAATATTGGCCATCCGACAGACTTCGGCATGCAACTGACGGTAGGTGATGCGACGGTCGGAATTGGGATCATCCCCCTCCCAGATGATGGCAATCTGATCACCTCGGGTTTCCAGATGCCGGTCCAGGCAATTGTAGGAAACATTGATTTTGCCACCATCAAACCAACGAATATGTCCTTTTTTCAGGTCACAATCGGACACCCGGTCCCAAGGTTTGAACCAGTGAAGGAACTCCCGTGCCCGTTCCCCCCAGAAGGTATCGGGGTCCTGAAGGGACTGCTGGTACCATCGCTGGTAGATATCTTCGTTGATAAATGCGTTATCGGCGAAATGTTTGGTAACCGGATAGACCTTGCTCATGTCAGCCCTCTTGTTTTTATTGTGTGATGTCCTGGCGTTCAGGCGGCATCGTCATGGAAGAACAAGCTACTCATGCCGGGGACGCCGAACTACCGAGGCATCCATGCCCGTTCGCGCTCCCCCCCCTCTTGAGAGGGTTGAACCGGCCCCGGATACTACCCTGTAATGCCCCATTCTATCACTTCGCCGACCACGAACCACCCCTGTCGTGTCCTTTGCAAAAAAAAATACCATCCGTCGCCCATCCCTTTCCGATGGATCAAGCGGGGCGCCTCACCCGGCAGAGTATGCCTGGTGCCTTGGGCACGGGGGAGTGCCGTTACGGGAAAATATTGCCCTCGACAAAACAAACCCACGTTTCTTGTTGGATAAACAATGCGAAAACAATGCAATACACCAAATATATGCAATGGCATTACTCTTGCTTACCAATGAACCAGGCGACCACCGAACTTGTGCATTGGTGTCTCTCCCTCTCTCCTTCATTACTCCAGTTGCGTTTCCCAGGGTTCCAGGTGAGACGCCAACTGGTTTTTTTTATTTGCACCTCGTCAAAGGTCCAAGGCATTGATACAGTAGCGCAGCAGCGCTGAAATGAACCCCGATCCGCCACACTGTCTGGCAACAACGACAGGGTTGACTAGACCTGTTTCACGCTTTGATTAATTCTTGGCACCGTTTATGCTTCACTAGAGGGCACAAAATCAAACCGTCCCACCTCTGGAATCGGACCCCGAAACAAGGGTCTTGGCATTTTCGACGAAAGGAATTTGCACCATGGCCGTTCCCAATGTTCAAGGGCTCATGACCGATGTCAGCCACATGGTCAGCATGCGCGCCGTGCATGCGAGAGAATCGTTGGCAAACAAGGTTCACACCACTTCGAATCAGTTGAAGACCACCATCGCCCACAACAACAGCGTCCCCGAGCATGTGAAATCCCAAGCCTTCACACTCAGCATCTCCAAGGCGGCGATGACGCAATTTCAAAGCATCAACGCCAACAATCAATAGAACGCATGGCCTGAAGCTGCCAGAATACCGACGCCCGAGAGGATCCGTCCCGGAAAGTGGCGGAGGCCGGCCTTCAGGAAAATAAGACCGCTGACATTTTGGAGCGATAGCTCGACACCAAGGGATGTTCGGGTCCCAACATGTCGAAAGTGTTGATCATGGCCTTTCTGGCGGCATCGTCCTGAAATTGCCGGTCCTTGCGCAAAATTTCCAGGAATTGATCCATCCCTTCGGCATATCGTTCCACGCCGATCAACCCTTGACCGTACTGTAATCTGGCCTGAAGATCGGTCGGGTCGCTGGCGACCTGCTGTTGCCATCGGGTCAGGTCCCCCTGTCCCCCGGCAAAAGCGAGGCGGGCCTTGAGTCTTACCGCTTCGGGACCGATGGCAGTGGTCGCGTCCAAACGGGCAAAATAACCTTTTCCCCCCTCCACGTCGCCGCGATCCAGTGCCAACTGGGTCAGTAACAACAGGGTCGGGCCATGCCGGGAATCCAGAGTCAAGGTTTCCTCACAAACCGCCTGGGCCTGGTCGGTCCTGCCATCCAGGAGCAGACGGCGGGCAAACTCGACCCGCTGATCGGCGGGGGAAGGAATGGCGCGTTCCAGAAACTGACGAATGGCCGTCTCCGGCAGGGCGCCGGTGAATTCATCCTTCAGTTGACCGTCCACAAACAGTTTCACCGCCGGTATCCCTTTGACGCCCCACTGACGCGCCAACTGTTTGTTGCGATCCGAGTCCACCTTGGCCAAAACGAATCTGCCGTTGCCTTCTCTGGCGAGTTTTTCCAAAACAGGCCCCAGCATCCGACATGGACCACACCATGACGCCCAAAAATCGACCAAAACAGGGGTGTCCAAGGATCGGCGCAATACCTGTGCTTCAAACCCAGCCTCATCGACATTCACCACCCATGGATTGTCAGCCATTCTCAACACCTCATTATCCGAGTTTCATAACGACCTATGGATACCGAATCGGCTTGCGGGAAAACGCCATGCCGCGGGCCGGATCATCTCCCCTCCCAGAACCCCCAAGGAAGTTTTCAAGCGATCATTGTCGTCTTTGCACGACGGCAGGTCAACCAGCCAGAGAGTTCTTTTCAATTCTCTGGCGTCGGAGTTCCCTCGTCATCGGGTACAACGAATCACTTCTTCGTGCCACCATGGCGCTCGTCCGAACCGTATGGTTAATTTTCATAGGACTTTGGCATGATCGGCAGGCTGACGACGAATCGGGCCCCCAGGCCCGGGCCATCGCTGCTGCCGGTAATGCGACCGCCCAGATGCTGAACGAAATTGGCTACGGAATGCAGGCCAAAACCGGTACCACGATCCTTGCTGCTGTAACCCGAGGCAAAAATATTGTTCTTCGCCTGTTCATCCATCCCTATTCCGTTGTCTTCGACGATGATTTCCAACCAGGAGGAATCGACGTATCGAGACAATATGTCGATACGTCCCGGCTGAGAAAGATCGTGACGTGGATCGGTGATGGCTTCGCAGGAATTTTTTACCAGATTGATCATCATTTGCAGCATCTGCCCTCGAGGCAGGACCACTTCATTGACCCCCAACCCCGACCTGTAGGTGAGTTGAATCTGATCACGAGTCAACAAATCCAAGAGAATGACGCGACAATCATCGATCAAATCCTTAAGAACAAACTTTTCCCTGAGGGTATAGTGGCTCGATTCCTGTTGAATGCGTATGATTTCACGCACATGCTCGGCCGCATCGCGCAGATGCAGGGCATTGGTTTTCAGTCCTTGAGTAGCGACTGTTTTCAGTTCTCCACTCATTTCATCGGCGACCGCGACCAGCCGCCGCAGGAGGGAATCGGGGTCCATCCCTTTGGAAGTCTGTTCATCCACCATGGGTCGAACCCGGGCAAATAAATCGGCCAGCCGCTCCAATTCCTTGCCATGGCGAATGATATCGTCACTGCGGCCAATGAGGCTCATCATGGCATTGCCGATATTGTGCAATATCGATACGCTCATTTCGGCGACTCCCGCCTGGAACGAAGCAAATCGATGCTGTTCTTCAGCCCGCTTGCGTTCGGTAATGTCGCGGACAATTCCCACTACCCGATGGTCAGACCCGCGATGGTCCATGAGACTGATGGATAACTCCACTGGAAATTCTTCACCTGTTTTATTCCTGGCGGTCAACTGAATGATGCGTCCTGGTTCCGAAGTCTTTTTATTCTGGAAGAAATTGACAAAAGCGGCATTGGCATGGGCCACCATGGGGGCGGGGGCCACCAGCTGATGCAGATTTCGACCCAAAGCCTCCTGGTCGGGGTAACCGAACATTTTTTCCGCGGCGGTATTCCAAAACTGAATAGTACAATCCTTGTTGACTTCGATGATGGCATCCTGGGCCGTACTGGCCATCATGCGAAAACGGGCCTCACTGCGACGCAATCTGTCTTCGGTACGGACCTGCAATGTGACATCCTCGCCAACACATAACAAACCGCTGCCATTCTCCCCATCCTTGGCCAACAAGCCTATTTTCCAGGAGATGGTGCGTAATGCCCCCGATTTCGTATAAACCTGAGTGTGAACTGAGTAGCTCTTATTATATTTCCTTTCCAGTATACGATCCTGGCTTTTCTTCATATCGGACCGCCAGTGCTCCGGGAGCATGTGATCAATTAAATTTTTTCCCATCAGATCAGGTAAATCATACCCAAGAATACCCAATCCTTTTTGATTGATGAACTGGATATCTCCCTTGGCATCCAGGACGATAATAATGGTATCGGCCATGTCCAGATATTGTCGGGTCATGTCCTTATCCAGACGCAGTTGCCTGTTCATACGGACGTGATCACTGACATTGTGGAAAACGATCAGACACCCGGTTCTGAGGCCCATGCCATCATAAATCGGCGTGGCGTATATATCGAAAAATGTCCCGTCACCCTGACCGGATGGCATCCAGGCCACCTGGGACATGAATTCCTCGGATCCCTTGTCCATGGCGCGCACGCACCGCTCTTCCAGACCTTCCAGATTGGCCAATGCCTCGATTTCGCAGAGGCTCCTCCCGACGATCCCGGTCTCCATCCGACCAAGCAGAGGCGCCAGGATGGTGTTGCACAGGGTGATGCGCAGATTGCGATCCACCACCAGTTTGCCACTGAGCCCGACATCGAACAATCGTTCGGAAAAGGCCTTTTCCTTGGCAAGGCGTCGAAACAACCTGGCCATGCCATAAAGATACACAGTCAGTAGAGCCGTCACGGTCAGTCCCGTCAACAAAACAAACACGGGTAAAAAAGAATGAGAAAGGGGACGGCCTGGGGCGGTCCGAGTAATGAGTTGCCAATGGTTGAGCCCGAGAGTGATCGACTGCCTCAGCGTTTGCTGGGATGAATTGGAATGGGGGAAAAAACCAACTTTCAGACCGGGGGCGGTGGTGCGCCAGCGGTCCTTGGAGCGAAACAATAACATCGTTCGGACCGGATCGGTGTCATCGATGAGGTCAAAATCCAGTTTTTCTTTCACCTCCGGTGACATCATCTCCCACATCCAGGTGGAAAGATCCAAACCAGCGGCGATGAATCCGGTCTGTGGGGGCATGAGAGCGTTGGTATGGCTGGGAATGGCCCGGCGGTCGAATATCGGGAAGACGACGATGCTTCGACACTTATCTTTATTGTTCATCGCCCGCGTCAGGCAGCCGGAAAACACCATTTTGTTTTCTTTTCGCGCCAGAACCAGCAAGGGATTAAGGACGGGATGGGTCCGCCAGTTCTGGTCTTTCAGGTCCACCAGCGCCGTCGCCGGCTCCACATAGGCCGGGACATAATCGGCGGGATGGGAAGTGGCCATCGGCGGCAGGTCTGGCCGACTGGATTTCGAGTTGTCCGACGGGTCTGACCTGACGGGAATCCAGGCAAAATACTTCAGAGGATAACCATGGTGCCGTAGCAGCGGCTCAACAAAATAATGAAATTCGACGGCATCGACATACTCCGATGCGCGAAAAAAACCGGCGATACTCAGTATGGACGTATCGAGCTGTTGCGCATGATTCATAAAGGTGCTACTTGCGGTATAGGAGATGCGGGAGAAAACATTTTCCTGTTCCTTTCCGTATTCCCGTTCAAGAAACAGGAATGCGTAAATGCTGGATAATATACCCACGAACAGGATAAATGGAATCGTGGCCCGTCGAGCCCGAGGAGAATAGAACTGGGTTTCGAACCATGACCTTGTCTTTGGCAGAGATTCCATTGGGGCTTAGACCTTCCTATCAGCCCGAATCCTTGTCGATAACCCGCAGGCGCTTTCGCAACCCATCGAGATCATTGACAACCAACAATACCGAGTGGACCGTGCCATAGGCACTTGTGAGTACCGAACCCGATACCAGTACATCCTTATCCACTCCTCCAGGGCCTTGCATGACCCAGTAAAGATATTTCTGTTTTTCATTATAGTCGATCACGGCCTCAAAGAACGGACCGAGATCTTCCCTGGGAAACAGCCGATCCACTGGGGTATTCAATAGTTCATCGACCCGGCCTCCGGTCATACGCACGGCGTTATGGTTCAAAAACAATATGTCGTGATCGGGACGGCACAGGATGACCCCTTCATTGAAAGAGCTGATGATATCCAACAAATAGGCACTGTTGAGATCCAGGGCATCGATGCGTTGACGTAAAATGTGCTGCTCTTCCCGCTCTTTATCCTTATTGTCCCAGGCGATACAGGCATTGCGGGCGTGTTGTAATATTTCATCGTGGGTGACCGGTTTCCGGACGTATAATACGTCATGTTGCAACATCTGCTGAATTTCATCCACGGAACGGTCGGAAAATGCGGTAACAATGACAATGGTGATCCGGTCATCCAGGGCCCGCATTTTTTTGGCGGTCTCCAGGCCGTCGATGCCAGGGGGCATGCGCATATCGACAAATGCCAGAGCATAGGGCCTGCCTTCGATGATCGAACGCCGCACCTGCTCCACGGCATCTTCACCCTGATCGATCAGGTCCACGGCGAATACCGGTGGCTGTGGCTCCGTGGGCGTGGGGGCTTGGACAAACTCCTCCAACATTGATCGTTGCTTGGGGGCGCTGGGTTGCAACAAATGCTTGTAGAGCGTCAACAGATTATGGTCATCATCAACGACGAGAATCCTGTTGTTAATCATGCGCAACCCCAAAAAATGAGTTAGCAGAATTTGGATCGGACCAGGATCCGCAGGCCCCGCTTCAAGGACGTTCGGTCTGCTTCGACAGCACATCGATTCGACCCAGGACATATCTCAAGGCATCATTCGGCAAGGGTTCTTTTTCCAAGGTCCGGCGGTAACTTGCCAAAGCGTCAGCGATCATGCCCAGTCGATCCTGGGCCAAGGCCTGCCCCAGCAACCACGCACTCCGATCCGGGTGACGGATCAACAATTTTTTGTACAGTGCCAAGGCACGGTGGTGGGCGCCACGGCGATGTTCCAAAGCCGCGAGCGTGGTCAGGTAGTCATCCTGTTCACGTATTGCAGGACCGACTTGGGTCAGCCAGGTGTCGGCACGAAAAATATCGCCCAAAGCCAGGGCATCCCGCGCTTGTGACAAAGCCTGAAGGTCACGGGAACGCTGTTGCCCCGCCGATTCGGACAACTGCGGGGTGGCCATCGGCGATGCAACGACAGTTTCGGCCACGGCGGGAGATGCAGATTGGGCTCCAGGCTTGACTGGAGCTGCTTTATCAGGGGCGCGGTTGATTCTCTTTTCCATACGCTTCACATCCGCCATCTCGGTGGGCGGGGGGGGCGGGATCGTCCGTGGGCTGCGGGACGGCGACCGACGGGGGGGACGCTTGCCCCTGGGCCGATGCGGTATTGTGGATTGAAGCTGGTTGTTTGGCATGCCCACTGCCCGATTTGGCTTTGCCGGCGTTGGGGCGGTGATCGTTGGTCTCTGGAGGCAGAAGAAAGTCCAGTCTCTTATCCAGTGCCAGCCCATTGCCCGTCTGAGGTACCGTGGCGTCGGAAAACCCCGAGGTCGGCAAGGCCGGGGTTTGAGGCTTCGACGATGCTCCGCTCTCCTGAGGTATCCGCCGCGTTTCCATGACCGCTGGAACTTGCGGCGACGACTGGCTGGGGTCACCTGCCCCCGACAACGGGGGGCCGGCCGGTGGCTGACTGGCCGGGTCCGTCTCTCCCTTGACCGCCGGGATCGATGCGGGCCATGACGGCTCCGGTTTCGACAAAGCCGCGGTTGAACTGGAAATCAGAGAGGCCAGAATGGGGAATCGCGCCGATAACGGTTCCAAAAATCCAGAGACCTTGAGCCACAATGCCTGACCTTGCAAAACCGCCCCCCCTCCGATCAGCAGCACGAGCAAGGTGACTCGGAGCCGGGTTTGTCGGCGCTTTTCCTGGGCCATCCGCGCGTTCAGCATTGCCGACTCGCGTTGAAAATCGATCTCGGCGTGATCCGGAGGCTGCGCGACTGCATCCGCGAATGCCGGCATGCTTTCCTGCGAAGTCGTGCCCCCGCGGGCATCCAATTTTCGCAGCGATGACAGGATGGTGCTCACGTTTTCCTCACTGTCCCATGATCTTATTTAATATTGCCAATGGATTGGCCGGCTTCTTCGCCGCCTCGAGTTTTTCATTCAGGTCCGATGGTATCTTGTATTCCGCCTGGGACGGTTGCGCTTCCTCCACCGTTAGATCCGTATCCCAAACTTCATGCAAGGCTTCAACCCGGTTGCCAAAGGCAAAACGAACCGTTGGCTGTTGTCCGGCCGTCGTTCCTGGAATTGATTTCATCTGGAAATATTGAAAATTCCGACCTCCGTACACCTTGGATTCGGTGAGCGCTTGAAAAAAATCCAACACATCGGAACTGACCAGGGTTCGCCCGACAATCACAACGTCTCGACCGCCATCGCGAAGCTGAATCTGGGTCAGCCACAGCTTGGTATACGGCCGACGGGCCAGATCGGCAAAATAACTGGAAAAACCTTCGCGATTGCCGACGCGATGTCCCGAAAGCAGCTCCAACACCAATTTCTTTACCTTGATATCTTTTTCCAATTGTTCCTGTTGCCGGATCTGGGCTGGATCGGGTGCGGCGAATTGTTGGCTTTCTTCAAATTTTTTCATCACCTCGTGGAGGGTCTGTCGTTGTCGCTCCAACCCCGACTGCTCATAAGACACCATGAATTTTTGCACGAACACGCCCAGGGAGGCCAGGAAGAGGACTGAAAACAAGGCCAGATAGATGAAAAATGCCTTGCTGGCGTCCAACCAGTCGTGGGAGGTCGGAAAGGATTCCGAATCGTAGAGGTTGACACGGGGTCTGATCATTCCGTGGCCTCAACACTACGCAACGCGGCTCCCAATGCCGGCAAGCCACGAATGAAGGTCACCGGATCGCCAGGTGGAGCGGTTTGAAACAAAAAATCCAGATGCAACGTTTTCAGGCGGACGTTCAAATGGGTGGCCAGGGAATCGCGCAGGAGTTGGTCAACTTCGGGAACGGCGATCAGATAGAGAATTTCCACCGGTTGATTAAAAAAATTGGATTCGGCGTAATTCAGGGAGCGTTGCACATCAGAGGCCAGAGTCCGACCGGGATCGATACCCAGTTCCATGGCATCCTTGCTCATGACGGCGATCCGACGGGCCAGATACAACAGTCCACCACGACACACCAGCAGGCATCCCCAATCGCCAACCGGTGGAAAATACAACAAGGCCAATCCTTTGCCACTCTCAGGGAGAAAAGCGGCAATATTGTTCAACGCCAATTCCGTCACTTCTACCGCCTTGAGCTCCAGGCGGGTCGGTCGGATGACATCAAGATACTTTTGCACATCGGATTTGCGCGCCGCCGCAACGTAAACCTTGCGCGAGGCGGCCACCCGGATGGTATCGGGAATGAAGAAACAGTCGACCAGAGCCTCTTCCACCGAAAAATCCAAACGATCGCGCACGGCCCATTTCATGGCCTGCGCCAGTTCCGACAGGGGGACGTCCGCGGCATCGTTGGGAAACAGGGAGTAGCTTTCCATATCCAAACAATATACATACGGAACCCTAAGGGCCTGATGGTTTTTTGCCAGTTCCACGAGGACCAGGGACCGGCCAACCTCCTCCTTCCAGGGGACGTGCTGAAACACCTCCACTCGGGGGGTATCCCCGGTCATGCCACGCGTCAAGGCCATGGAGATGCCCGAATCGTCCCAGGTCAATCCCGCCTGGACATCGAGGGATCCTTGTTTGTTGAAAAATTTCTTGATAATCGCCTGTATGTCCATCCTGACGACACCTTATTTAGCCATTTTGGCCATATCCCACAACGGCAGAAAGACCCCCATGGCCAAGATGGAGATCATGACCCCCATGATGACGGTAATCAATGGCTCGATGGCGCTGCTCAATGCCTTGACGTCGTATTCCACCTCGCGTTCGTAAAACGCGGCGATGTCATCCATCATCTGGTCCATGTTTCCGGTTTCTTCGCCTACTGCCATCATTTGAATGACCAGGGGGGGAAACAACTGCGTCGCATAAGCGGCTTGTACCAGACTTTCGCCGCGTTCGATACTGATCATCATGTCCCATATTTTTTTTCCCACATAACGGTTGTCCACGGCATGGGCGACCGATTCCAAAACCCCAAGAATGGGGACTCCTGATTTGGAAGACATAGCAAAGGAGCGGGAAAATCGGGCCAGAGTTCCCCTTTTGATGATATCTCCGACGATGGGAAGCTTGAATTTCATGTGGTCCCACCAGAGTTTGCCATCCGGTTTGCTGATATAGGACAGAAAACCGGAGACTCCCGCCGCCATGGCGATGAGGATCAAATACCAATAATCCAGGGTAAACCGGGAGGTCGCCATAAGTAGTTTGGTTTGCCAGGGGAGTTCCAGTTTGAATGACTGAAAAAAACCAAAAAAATTGGGTAACACGAAATAGGCCATGATGAACAAGGCTCCGAACATCCCTGACAAGACGAATGCCGGATATCGCAAGGCCGATTTGATTTGTTTTCGGGTGGCACTGTCCACCTCCATGTAATGGTACAACTGCCCAAAGGCTTCATCGAGGCGTCCGGTGGATTCCCCCACCCGGACCATATTGATGAACAGGGTGCTGAAAATCTTGGGATGAGAGGCCATGGCACGGGATAAATCCTGTCCCGCTTCCAGGGCGGCTGCGATTTGACTCAGGGCTTTTTGCAGCATGACGTTACGCGAGCCACCCATGACCCCGTGGATGGCTCGGACCATGGGAATTCCGGCTCGCACGAGCGTTTGCAGTTGCCGCGACATCAAGACCAGATCGTCGGTCTTGGGGGGATTCTGCCCGAGCAGCTCTTCCAGAAGCCCCAGGCTGACCAGCGTTGATGATTCCTTGACTTCCAAGGGTTGTATGTTGCGTTTCAGGAGTTGTTCCGCCAGGTCCGAGGAGGACTCGGCGGGCATCTCACCGCTGACCTTCTTCCCATCACGATCCCGTCCGATAAACTTGTAGATTTTCATAAATAGTCAAGCCTTCCGCAATGATCACACGACCTGAAAGATGAAGTACGATATCCGGTTCCCGCTCTTGCCTCAACTGCCATGGTACTTCGGAATTCAATAAAAACGCAGTCCTGCCGGATCATGGCCAGACCATTGGCTGCAATGACAGATCGAGTCGTCATGGCCCACGTGCCTTTCCACCCCACAAAGTGAAAGGTTAAGCAAATTTTGGCATGGCCAACAGGAAAAATTGTCATCATTCGGATTCCCCCCCAGATGATGGAACCGCTCACGAAAAAAATGGCGGGGGAGGCCTCCATGGTTGTGTTTTACATCCCCAACAGAGGAGCGGAGGCCAATGCCCACAGACTTCTGACCTGGTAACCGATCAAAACCTTGAAAAGCAACCTGAGGGGACTTCGTCCCCTCAAGCCTTTGTGAAAAACATGCAAACAAAGTCATTCAGCAAAAGCAAAATCCTGGGAACAATTCTCCGGCCTCCCTACTTCTACCTTGTCATATTCATTAATTGGAATGGATCGCTGATTATTGATTGATCTATGAAAATAGTGAAAGAAAAAAGGGGTCTGGGGGATT
>JADFZF010000070.1 GCA_015232645.1 Magnetococcales bacterium
TCTTTCAATATTTTTATATATCAATTAATAATTAGTCATCCATTCCAATTAATGAATGTGACAAGGTAGAATTAAATTAAGGAATGGTTAATATTCGGCAATATATATGGTTAAAGTTATCGTTTCGGTCAATATAAAATAATTTACCCGAAAAAATGTAATATATAGAATGGCGGCCGCTGCAGAGAAGGCTCATCTCATCCCCGCCGCCTTGGCTGTGCCCTAGGGTTTTTGGGCCAAACGTTCTACCCAGGGTATGGTGGCGGCGGCGATGTGGTCGAGAATGGGTTGCGGGAAAAGGCCAAAGAGAATGACAGGGGTGGCTAACATCAGGAGGATGGCCAGCTCGCGGGGCAGCAAGTCGTCCAGGGGGCCTTGAAGCTGGTGATGGGTCTGACCCAAAAAAGATTTTCGGAACAAGTTGAGGAAATATCCCGCGGCGAGGATCATGGTTGCCAATGCGGCCAGGCCGGCTCCCGAATGGGTTTTCAAGGCGCTCATGAGCAGCAGAAACTCGGCAGGGAAACCGCAGGTTCCCGGAAGGCCCATGGAGGCCAAGCCAAAAAACAGGAAGAACGAAGCCAACAAGGGCATGGAGCTGGCGATGCCTCCCAGGTTGACCGCCTCGGTGGTCTGGATTCGATGCTGCAGAAAACTGGTGAGAAAAAACAAACTCGAGGCGATCAGGGAAAAGTTGATCAATTGGAACACCGCTCCCTGAATGCCCGTCAGGTTGAGGGAAGCGATCCCCAAGAGGACCAATCCCACATGGCTGATGCTGGCGTAAGCCAGAAGCATGAGGAGGTTGGTTTGGGACAGGGCCAGGAAGGCTCCGTACAACAATCCTGCCGTCCCCATGCCGGCCAAGAGCCAATGATAATCCTGAGCCGCCACAGGGGCCAGTGGCAGCAGGAGGCGGATGATTCCGTAAGCCCCCAATTTAACGCCGCTCATGAAGGCCAGAACGACCGCAGGTCCTTCGCGCGCCATGGTTGGCAGCCAGACATGGAAAGGCACCAATGGGACTTTGGGGGCCAATCCGGCCAGCAATAAAAAGAACAGCAGGGTCTGGAAGCGTGGTGTGGCGGGGGAGGCGAGCAGGTCTGGCAGGGAGAACAGCAGACCCGATTGATGCGAATGGGCGTGGTCGATGGCCAGCAATATGATGGCCAGCAACAGGGGAATGCCGCTGGCGATCATCAGCAGGGTGTATTGGACGGCGGAGTAGCGCCGATGAGGTCCTGCACCCCAAAGGCTGATTAAAAAGTAGATGGGGACCAGGGCCAACTCCCAAAAGAGGAAAAAAAGGATGGTATCCAGGGCACAGAAGATTCCGAAGGTGACGGTTTTCAGGAAGAGCAACAGGGTGTAGTACAGCCGGGTCATGGTGGTGACACGTTGCCAGGAGGTCAGGATGGCCCCGAGGAACAAAACGGCGGTCAAGGGGAGGAACAATACCGAAATGCCATCGACGCCGACGCGGTAGTAGACATGGATGAAGGGGATCCAGGGGTGGATTTCGGTGAATTGGAATCCAGAGATTTCGGGGCGATAGCCTCGGAGGATGATGAAACTGATCCCCAGTTCCAGGAGGGTGGTGGTCAAGGCGATCCATCGCGCCGAGGCGGGATGACGGAGGCTCCACAGGACGATGGTGGCCACGGGAAACATCGAAAACAACAGGCTGATCAGAGGCAGATTTTCCATGGTTATCCGAGCGCTTTCCCCGGTGTTGCAGCATGTTGAAACAGGTTGCCAAGCCCTTCGAGAGATCGTTCGATCAGGAAGATCCAGGGTTCGGAGTAGAGGCCCAGGGACAGCAGGGCGAACAGGACCAGGATGGCGACAGCCCGTTCCTGCAATCTTGGAGCGAGCATGCCGGCGATTTTTAAATCCTTTTGGTTTTTGGCCAGGAAGGTCCGGTGGAAGGCCCAGAGGAGGAAGCCGGCGGAAACCACATTGCCCAGGGCGGCGAGGATGGTGACCAGGGCGCCGAAGTGGCCGATGGCCGCTTCCAGGACCAGATGGACGGCATCGAAACCGGGAGTTCCGGGCATGCAGACGATGGAGAGGCCGGAAATCAGGAAGACGCTGCCGATGATGGGGAAATGATCGAACAGGCCGCCCAGGCGATCCATGAACATGGTTTTGGTGCGATAATGGACGAAACCGGCGGCGACGAGCAGACCGGTAGTGGCGAGGCCGAGGTTGACCGACAGCAGGACGGCCCCTTCCAGGGCGCGGTGTTCCAAGCTGAAGAGGCCGATGGTGATGATTCCGGTGTGACTGATGACGGCATAGGCCAAGAGGCGGCGGATATTGGCCTGCATCAACGCCAGGACCGCGGCATAGAAGATGCCTGTGACGGCGATGGCGACGACGAATTGATGCCAGAACAGGACGGCATGCGGGGTCAAGGGGAGGACGAAGCGGAGGATGCCGAAGACGCCGATCTTCAGGCCCAGAAGGAAGATGGGGACGACGGCCACCATGCCGTGTTGGGCGACGTCGGGGAGCCAGCCGTGGAGGGGGAACAGGGGGATGCGGATGGCCATGCCATAGAACAGCAGGAAGAACACCACCGATTGTAAGGAGTCATTCATGGGGGTTTGAGCCAGTTGTATCAGGTCGAAGCTCCACAGGCCGCCGGTGGCCTGATTGTGGTGCCAACCCAATAGACCTGCGCCCAGGAGTAACAGCAGGATACTGATGGTCATGAACTGGGCATAGCGGATGCGGTGGAGAAAACTGCCGCCAGTGGTGGACCAGTGGCGCAGCAGGGTGCTGACAAGGAGCATCTGCAGCACGGATCCCCAGACGAACAGAATGATATCCATGGAAAAAAATTGAAACATCAAAGTGGCTTCCATCATGAAGACCACGACGAGGAAGCGCCATTGGGGCTTGACCCCTTGGACATGGCCATAGAGGACGATCATCAAGGTCAGGAAGGCGGTCAACAGGGCGAACATGACCCCGACGCCGTCCACCGCGGCATGATATTGAAACGGTCCGTACAGTTGCAGTCGTTCAGCGTATTGGAAGGAGGCGATGCGGGGGTTGTACCCGATGAACAGGATCACGCAATCAACCAGTTGAAACAGGGATCCACCGATACCGATCAGGAACAGGCCGGATTGATTTTTGGCCAGACGGATGGCCAGGGCCAGGGCGAGCGGAAGCCCCTGAAGCAGAGCCAGGAGCGGGATGGAAGAGGTGGCGGACCAGGTGATTTCGCTGTAGTTCATGGAAGGCCCGTATCAAAGGATGATCACGAAGGTCATGGCGATCATGAGGATGAGATAGCGTGGTTGGCTGAGGAGGGAATCGATCAGCATCAGGCGTTTGCCGATGATATGCAAAACTTCCATCAATCCCGAGCCGCCCCCTTTCAGGATCATGTTTTCCTCGAAGGCATACAAGGTGCTGGCCAAGCCTTGGATCATTCTGCCGGCGATACCGGTACTGCGTTCCACGGCGTATCCCATGGGGGGGATGGAGCCCGATTGTTGTTCCTGCCACTGGGCCAAGGTGGAGATGGCATTGGCATGGGCTGGAAGTCCGGTGAGGGGGGTGACGACCCGGTGTTCGAACACCTGGATATCGTTGGCGAGTTTCAGAGTTGGGGCGACCATCATGGCATCGCCCAGGTGTTCGAGCCAAAATCGATGCAACACGGCGGTGTGTAGGGGACGCCAGCGGGTCAGCCAGTGTGGAGCGTTGGGGGAGGGGCGATCCAGGTCATCCATGAGTGATGGGGCATGGAGGAATTGCCAGGCGCGAAAGCAGGCATGCAGTCCCATGTGCCAGGCGGCCAGGGAAAACCATCCCAGACCGCACCAGAGAAACATCAATCCGGTTTGGGAGAGGGTGGCGAAAATCAGCGAACTTTTGACATCGCTTTGGCCCAAGGCCGTCACCCAGCCGTAGAGGGCGGTCAGCAGGCCGATGACGGCGATTGCGTGGAGGACGCTGGGGGTTTGCATCAGGATGGGTTGGAGGCGCAAGGTCAACACGACGCCGGCATGGACCATGAGCGAGCCGTAGAAGATGGCGCTGGAAGGGGTTGGGCCGTCCATGGCGCGGGCGATCCAGGGGGAGAAGGGGATTTGCGCCGATTTGGCCAGGGCGGCGGTCATGAATCCCACTCCCAGCAGGGTGGCTCCCAAGGTTTCCACCTGAGGGGCGGATTGGGCCATCTGGTCCCAACCCACCCCTCCGCACCAGGAAAAGGCCGAGAAGATGCCGAAAAGGAGTCCGGCATCGCCGAAGCGATTGGTGATGAAGGCACGATTGGCGTTGCGGCTGGCTGTCGTTCGGTGGAAGGCATAACCGATCAACAAAAACGAACTGACGCCGGCTATTTCCCAACCGACGAAGATCAGCACCGCATTCCCGGCCAGGACGATCAGCTGCATGGCGCCGATGAAGAGGTTCAGGATCAGGAAGAAGCGTAGGAAGCCGGTTTCGCGGTGCATGTAGGGGATGGAAAAGCGGATGGTGAGGAGGGAGATCCAGGCCACGATGGTGGCCAGGGCCAGACCCAGGCCATCGAGGGACAGCGCCAGGGGAACCAGGTAGGGACCGGAGATGAACCAGGTTCCCGAGACGACCGTCCCTGGAGCGCCGTGGATCAAGGCGTAGCCATCCCCCATCATGAGGGAGATCAGCGCCAGGAATGCCGTCCCCAGGGTTACCCGGCCGATTCTTTTTTCTCTGGATTCATGCCATACAGGCAGCCAAACTCGTTCCATGGCCAGATAGAACGCCGTGGTCCAGGGGAGGAGGATGGCCAGCCATGGAGCCAGGTTAGCCATGGAGCACCTCACTTTGCTGGGATTGAATCAGGGCCGGACCCAAATGATCCCGGTGTCCCCGGTACCAGAGAGGCGAGCGTTCGACGACCGGCAGGGCACCCTGGTTGTTGTGCCAGGGAATCCAACCCTGGTCCGGTTTGAAAACATGAATTTCGGCGTTGTGGGGATTTTTGGCCGACAGCAGCACCCAACCGTTGCCCACCCATTCCTGGAGCAGGGGTTGACGATGGTAGATGGTGGTCAGGACGCTGGTTTCCGCCTCGACGATGATTTGTAGGCGCATGGCTTCATGGATTTCGATCATTTGCAGCGGCAGACCGGTGCGCAGGTCCGATTCGGTGCCGTCCATGATGCCGAAGAAACCGGTGAGGTTGTGGGTGACCTTGGAGCCGCAACCGAGGTGTTCGTTCATGACGGTGGAAAAGTAGTATTCCAGGTTGATGCCGCCGCCGACCGGGGTGACGTTGAGAAGGATCCGTTGCAGGATTTCGCCACTGGGATCGGTTTCGGGGTCGTAGGAGATCAGGAACGCCCGTCGGTCCAGGAACACTCCTCGGCTGAGGCTGCGGCGGCCGACGAAGGCGATGGCATTGGTGGCGTGTCCCAGTTCAGGGCGGGCCTGGCTGATGTCCTGGCAGCGGTTACGAAAGTGGTGCAGGGCGGTGTCGGGATCGGGATCAGGGGGGGCGGAGGCCACTTTGCGACACCGTTCCTGGGCGCTCATTCGGCTGGCAAAATCGAGATCGGCGATGGAGCGTTCCAGAATGGGGAGGGTGGTTGCCGGAACCAGCGGGCGGTCGAACCAGACGATGGCTTCATTCCCGGTATTGTGGTTGGCCCCGATGAACCAGGTATCCTCCGGGATGACGATCCCTTCCTGGGCCAGGAGGGTACGAACTTCGGTACGGTTGGCCATGGCGGCGAAGACCCGGGCGTTGGGACCACCGTGGCGACCGGAACAGGCGCCGCAGTCATAGGCGGCGCGATGGGGATTGTTTTTGCTGCTGGAGCCGTGACCCATCATCACCACCAGGGGGGCGAACCCGGAAGTCAGACCGATGTTGCGCAGGAATCGACCGACCCTTTCCGCCTGTTCGACGTCGGTGAAGCCCAGGCGGTTGTGTTCCGGGGTGGCGGTAGTGCCATCTTCGGGGGCCGACAGGGTCAGGACGGTTTCCACAGGGGGGACCAGATGGTTGGTGATTTTTTGGATCAGGCGGCCATAATCGTGAGGGCGCCATTGTTTGACCCCCAGGGCGATGAGGAGCACGGGGGCGGACAGCGCCAGAATGCCGAGGTTGCGCCAGAGCCCGTGACGGGTGGCATTGTGCAGCAGGTCCTTCCATCGCGACAGTTGTTCCCGTCCTTGATCATGTCCTGCTTTTGTTTTTGCCGCTGAGGGGGCAGCGACTTCCTGGATTTTGTGCGCCGGTCGATCGACGATGGGACAAAGGGCCGACTCGAAGGTATCGTCCAGCCCCTTCCAGTTGATGGCCACGCCGAAAAATCCGGCGGCACCGAAGGTTTCGATGTCGGGGTTGCGTTCTTCCAGGTGGCGGCGGATCCCTTCTTCGCGATCATCCATGCAGAAGACCATCTGGGCAGCGGGTCGTTGTTCGCGTTGGGCCCATTTTCCCCGGCCGTGGTTTTGGAGGATGGCGTTGAAAACTTGATCACGATACCGCCATTCGTAGGCCTGCAACCAGAGAAAGCCGCTGACCAGAGGGGTGAGGCGATCCAGGGAAGCGAGCATTTCTTCCGCCTGTTCGCTGGAAAGCTGTCGGATCCCATGGCCGCCGAGCCCCAGATGTTGTGCCAGACGAAACAGGCGCCAGCCACTGTGATGCACCGTATGAATGACCTTTTGACCGGTGGGCTGGCTATGACGCCAGGTCCACATCAGATGGGCCACGGCGCGCCATTCTTCGATGGTGGGTGGGGGGGTGGCATGGACCAGGACCTGGGCGCGATGGACGAAATGGTCGGGCATTTCCAGGTTGAACAGGGCATGCCGCACCAGCAATTCCGATTTATTGTTATTGAAGTGCCAGCGCAGAAAGAACAGATTGGGGGCGACCTTCCACTGTTTCAGACACAGGCGGCGGGCGAACAGGTGTTCCAGTACCAGCCGCACCGCCAGGTAGTCGGCGAGGTCGAAGCGGGCCGTCGATCCGGAATAATGCGGATGGTTCTGGCGCCAGGCAAACATGCCCGACCATCCAGGAATTTCCTGGCACAGCCGTTCCAGGTAATCGGGCCATAAATCTTCCGTCAAGCCCAGGGTCAACATGGCGGCCATGATGGCATCCAGGGAGTTGTCGGGCAATTCGGCGAGCTGTTCGTCCCAATCGGGCATTTCGTTCAGGATCCACCCCAGATCGCGCCGGGCGCTTTGGCGCCAGAACGGGTAGAACCCTTCTTGTTCCATGCCGCTGGTCCAGGCGCTGACTCCCAGATCCATGTAATTGGTCAAATGCCGGATCAGCAGGGGTTGGATCGGTTCCAGAATGTCCTGGCCGGTGAGGGCCAGGAGGAAGCGTCTCAAGGTCCATTGTCGCCCCAGGCGCTGGACCATATCTTCCAGCAGGGTATCCGCTTCCTGGCGGACTTGGATGCGCACACGGAATTCCCCTTCCGATCGGGAGGCTTCCTTGTGGGCAAAATCGTCGATGATGGCCTGGGCCTGATCGGCGGACAGGTCCAACAATTCCTCGGGGTGGATCGACTGATGCTGTAGCGACAGTTTTTCCAGACATTGCCGCCACAGGTCGGCAACGGCGGCTGATTCATTGGGTAGGCCGCTGTCGCGGATGATTTTTTTTTTCAGCTCCGGGGGCAGGTCCGATTGAAACCGGTGCAGGGCCTCATGTTCTTCGATGTGCCAGGGAAGTTGGAGGGGGGGAAGGGGGGAGATATTCTGCAACAGGCCGGCAAGGAGGACATCGCGGCGCTGAAGCGGGTGACCTGCGATCGTGGCGAGGAGGGCCTGGCCATCCAGGTTGGGATTTTCATCGATGGCTTGCAGCAGGTCGGCCTGGGTGATGCGACCACGACGGTACAAGTCCCGGAAGCGTTCAGGCGGCAGATAGGGGACCCGATTGATTTCCTCGCTGGCGAGGGCCAGGGCTTGGGGGAAGGGGTGTTCCTGGTAGGCGTGCAGGGTATTGTGATGCACGAAGTCTTTGAGAGGGGCCTGAGCGGTCAATCGATGTTCCATGTGGGCGATGGCCCGGCGCAGGTGTTCCTGGATGCTGATGGAATCGTTGGTTGGAGTGGGGTGCATGCTCGGGCCTCCTTCAAAACCGGGAGGAAAAGGTGGCGCTGAAGGTGGTGACCGAGGTGGTCATCAGGCGGATCACCGGATCGGGATAGCAGCCCAATAGCAGCGTTGTCGCCGCCAGAAGGGAGGTAGCGGTCAGTTCGAACGGCGTCAGATCGGAGAGTTGGCTCATTGGGGGCCGTACAGGCCCGGTGAAGAGGCGGCCGATGGTGCGAAAGGCATAGGCGGCGCTGATGAGGACCGACATGGATAACAGGACGATGATCCATCCCCAGCGTTGGTAACCGCCGATCAAGGTAAGGAGTTCGGCGACGAATCCGGCCGTCCCTGGGAGTCCCATGGCGGCCAGCAGTGCCAGAGTGGTGAACAGGGCGAAGCGGGGGGTGACCTGGATCAGGGAGCTGTAATCGGTGACATTTCGGGTATGGGTTCGTTCGTAGAGGAGGCCGATGATGAGGAACAGGCTTCCCGCCACCAGACCGTGGGCCAGCATCTGCATGGTAGCGCCCATCATGGCGGTCGGGTTCAAGGCGGAGATTCCCAGGATGACGACGCCCATGTGACTGACCGAGGAGTAGGCGACCATGCGTTTGAGGTCTTGTTGGCGCCAGGCGAGCAGTCCGCCGTAGAGCAGGCCGACGAAGGCGGCGATGGCCAGGTAGGGTTGGAGGATCATCATGGCTTGGGGCAGCATCTGCGCGGTGCGGATCAGGCCGTAGGCCCCCATTTTCAGCAGGATTCCCGACAGCAGGATGCTGACGGGGCTGGGGGCTTCGACGTGGGCCAGAGGGAGCCAGCCGTGGAGGGGAACCAGGGGAATCTTGACTCCGAATCCGACCAGGAATCCCGAGAACAGCAACAGCTGGGTCCCTGGGGTCAGAAGTTGAGCGCCGCTGGCGATGGAGGACATTTCGAAGGTATGGTTGGTGGAGGAATCGAACAGCACCAGCAGGCTCATCAGCATGAAGACCGATCCTCCCATGGTGTAGAGGACGAAGTTGATGGCGGCGGCATCGCGATTGGCGCCGCCCCAGCGGCTGATGAGGAAGAACAGGGGGACGAGGGTCAATTCCCAGAACAGGTAGAACATGGCCCAGTCCTGGGCCATGAAGACTCCGAGAATGGCGGTTTCCAGGACCAGCATCAGGGCGTAGTAGCTTTTGATTCCGGTTTGAATGTGGCGGGAAGCGATGAGGGCGATGAGACAGAGCAAGGTGGTGAGGACGACCATGGGGTAGGAAAAGCCATCGATGCCCAGGGCGTAGTAGGTTCCCAGGCGGGAGTTCCAGGTGAAGCGTTCGGACAACTGCATGCCGTTGTAGGCGGGGTCGAACCAGTGCCACAGTCCCAGTGATACGAGCAGGGCGATGCTGGCATGGGCGATGGCCGAGGCACGGAGCATGCCCGGATGGCGGAGTGGAATGAAGGCGACGATGAGGGCTCCTGCCAGGGGAATGGCCAATAACAGACTGAGGAACAGAAACATGAAACCCTCCGGGCACATCTTGCCGAGCGAGGTGGACTGGGGTGTGCCGTTGTTTGCTGCCGATGCGGGCAGCGAATCATAACCCGGAGGTCGTCGTCGCGGCCATGGGTGCATCATGATGAGGACGGGTCCGGGAAGAGGCGAGCCCCATTCGGGGGAATGTCAGGCGAAGCCTCGAGTTTTTGCCGTCCATGCCGGTGATTCGGGTCATTTCCGGAGTCCGAGGGATTCGGTCTGAACAGCGAGGTGTTGTCCAGACGTCCGCGGAATCTCATTGGGAAACCGAGAATTGACCCACCGAGCGTTATTTGTTCGTGACGCAGGCAAATGGATCGCCTGGGCCGTCACGTCATTCTGCCTAGAATTTACCGCAACCATGCCATGGACGTAAAGAGTTCCAAAGGTCTCTTGCGGCGGTCGTCGCCTCAGGTGGTTTCGAGGTAGGTATAATCGTTGAGGGATGCGACATAATCGCGCAGATACAGCCGCCCCTGTTCCTTGCTGACCCGCCCTTCGGAGATGGCTTTGCGGGTCAATTTATCGACTTTCTGCACCAGTTCTTCGGGATCGTAGGAGACGTGCCGCAGGACGTCGCGCACCAGTTGGCCCGATACCACTTGGCAAAAGCTCCAGCCGCGTTCGTCATCCGACTCGGAGACGTGGACCACGTTGGTATCGCCGAACAGGTTGTGCAGGTCGCCGAGGATTTCCTGGTAGGCCCCGGTGAGGAAGATCCCCAGGACATAGGGTTCCCCTTTTTTGAACGAGTGCAGTTCCAGGGCTGGTTTCCATCCGCGTTCCCAATCGATGAAGCGGTCGATATGGCCATCGGAATCGCAGGTGATATCCTGGAGGGTGGCCAGGTTGCCGGGACGTTCGTTCAGGCGATGGATGGGGGCGATGGGAAACAATTGATCGATGGCCCAATGGTCGGGGAGGGACTGGAATACGGAAAAATTGCAGTAATATCGGTTGATCAAATATTCCTGGGCCTCCAGGAGTTCCGGAGGAGGGTTGATCATATCCCGGGCCAGGGAGCCGATTTTGATGGCGATGTGGTAGATCATTCGTTCCCCCTTGGAGCGTTTGGCCAGGTCCAGGGAGCCGAGTACGAACATTTTTTGCAAGTCTTCGCGCACCTGCATGGTATCGTGCCAGATGGCGCGGGCGTTGCGGTTGTTGAGATTGGCAAGCATTTCTCCGAGTTCCTGGATTTCGAGGACATCTTCTTCTTCCACGGTGGGGATGTCCTCGTCGGTCGGGAGTTCGGAAGTTTCCAGGACGTTGACCAGCAGCATGGCATGGTGGGCGGTGAGGGCGCGACCGCTTTCGGTGATGATGTTGGGGTGGGGGAGGTTTTTCTTTTCGCAGACGTCGTTGAGGTAGCCGATGACGTCATCGGCGTATTCCTGGATGGAATAGTTGACCGAGGAATCGTTGGTGGAACTGGAGCCGTCATAATCGACCCCGAGACCACCGCCGACATCGACGTAATCGAGGTGGCATCCGAGGGTACGCAGTTCGACGTAATAGCGGGCCAGTTCGGCCAGGCCGTTTTTGAAGCGGCGGATGTTGCTGATTTGGGATCCGAGGTGGAAATGGAGCAATTGCAGGCAATCGAGCATATCCAGGGATCCCAGGACCCGGACCATATCGAGGACTTCGGTCGCCGACAGGCCGAATTTGGAAAAGGGGCCGCCCGAGGAGATCCATTTTCCCTGGCCGGTGGCTTCGGGTTTGATGCGAACCCCGATGAGGGGGCGGGTTTGCATTTCCCGGGAGATTTCCAGCAGCAGGGAGAGTTCCTGGGGTTTTTCCACGACGACATAGATTTTGCGGCCCATTTTCACCCCCATGAGGGCCAGGCGGATGAATTCGCGATCTTTGTAACCGTTGCAGACGATGGGAGATTCGAGATTATCCAGCATGGCCAGGGCGATTTGCAATTCGGGCCGTGATCCCGCCTCCAATCCCATGAGGTACGGGCAGCCGAACTGCACCAGTTCTTCGACGACCTGGCGTTGTTGGTTGACCTTGATGGGGTAGATGCCCACATAGCGTCCGCGATAATTGTATTCGGTGATGGCGTTACGGAAGGAATGGTTCAGATGTTCGATGCGGGAGCGCAGAATATCGGAGAAGCGGACCAACACCGGCAGCGAGATTCCTTGGGATTGGATTTCGTCGGCGAGTTCCTTGAGGTCGATGAAGCGCTGCGGGTCCTTGGAGGGGGAAACGGTCAGATTGCCTTTCTCGTTGGCACAAAAATAACCTTCGCCCCAGGCCAGGACGTGATACAAATCCAGTGAGTCCTTGATGGACCACGGAATATCCGGCTTCGTTGCCAAGCGGTAGATCGAGTCACGTGTCTCCGCGGGATCGGCGGATTCAGTCAGGGGGTGGGAGGAATTTTCCATGGCGTGGGAAGCGTTGGACATGGCTTGCCGGACTCCAGGTTGGGTTGCGTCGCTTTCTTGAAGAAGTTTTTGACCCTTTTTTTGCCTCCTGTAAAGGTACGGCGGGAGGGATGGGTGGTATTGTAATCCTCTGGCCTCCCCCACCGGCGTGGTAATGCTGAAGAAATAGGGATGGGGCTGGGGGCAATCCCCCATAAGCGTTAAATTTCGCATAGACAGCGGATATCCTGTCGCCTTCCTGCTCTTGGTGTATC
>JADFZF010000071.1 GCA_015232645.1 Magnetococcales bacterium
ACCCAAAACCGAGGGGGCTGAATGGTTGCACCAACCTTCCAAGTCGTGATTCCAATCGATTTCATCAACAGGTTGTTCGCCCTCGGGGGACCGACAGGTTTTCCAAGACCCGTTCCAGATGGTTCAGGCGCAATTGAGGATCTTCCCAGTTGCGTTCGCGAAAGGTGAGGAGGTTTTTTTCCTGATTGAATACCACCGATCCCCCCCCTTGGCGGATCAGATCGATCAAGGCGGGGAGATGGATGTTGGGTTGGGGATGGAAGGTGAGGACGGCCCCTCTGGGCCCCGCCTCCAGCTTGAGAATCTTCAAATGGACGCATGCTCTCTTGATGGCGACCAGCTTCAGCAGGTTGTCCACCGAGGGTGGGAGAGGTCCGAAACGGTCGATGAATTCCATTTTCATGTCGGCAGTCTCTTGGGCCGATTTCAGCTCGGCGACCCGCTTGTACAGGGTGAGGCGCAGGTGCATGTCGGAGATGTAGGAATCGGGGATGTTGGTGGACAGATTCAAGTTGATCACCGGGACGATTTCGTCGTCATCGACGTTTTTTTCGCCTTCGCCCAGGGTTCTGCCGGCGCCGAAGGCTTCCACGGCCTCTTTGAGCATCTGATTGTAGAGTTCGAAGCCGACTTCCTTGATGTGTCCCGATTGTTCGTCGCCGAGGACGTTGCCGACGCCGCGAATTTCCATATCCTGGCTGGCGAGCATGAACCCCGCGCCGAGTTCGCCCATGGTTTCGATGGCTTCCAGACGTTTGCGGGCATCGGCGGTCTGGGCTTGCAGGGGAGGGGTGAGGAGATAGGCATAGGCGCGATGCCGGGAGCGTCCTACCCGACCGCGTAACTGGTGCAGTTGCGACAGTCCGAAATGATCGGCGCGGTGGATGATGATGGTATTGGCACTGGGAATATCGACGCCGTTTTCGATGATGGTGGTGCAGAGGAGGACGTTGAATTCCTGGCGATAGAAGGAAATCATCACCCGTTCCAGACGTCCTTCGGGCATTTGCCCATGGGCGATGCCCACCTTGGCTTCGGGGACCAGTTCCATGAGACGATTGGCCATGCGTTCGATTTCCTGCACTTTGTTGTAGACATAAAATACCTGCCCGCCACGATAGATTTCGCGCAGGATGGCCTCGCGGATGCGGACCGGAGAATATTCGGTGACGAAGGTGCGGATGGCGAGGCGGTTGCTGGGGGGAGTGGCGATGATGGAAATGTCCCGAATCCCCGACATGGCCATGTGCAACGTCCGCGGGATCGGGGTGGCGGATAGGGTGAGGATATCGACGTTGGACCGCAAACGTTTGATCCGTTCCTTGTGGACTACGCCAAAACGTTGCTCCTCGTCCACGATCAACAGACCCAAATCCTTGAAAGCGACATCATCCTGCAACAAGCGATGAGTGCCGACGACGATATCGACTCGGCCATCCCGGGTTTTTTTGGCCAGCTCGGTCAATTCCTTGGTGGAGCGAAAACGCGACATCACCGCCACATTCATCGGATAGGGGGCGAAACGTCGGGAGAAGGTTTCGAAATGTTGCTGGGCTAGGATGGTGGTGGGGGCCAGTACCGCCACCTGTTTGCCATCCATGATGCAGCGGAATGCGGCCCGGAGAGCCACTTCGGTCTTGCCGAAACCGACGTCGCCGCAGATCAGGCGATCCATGGGGCGGGTCGAGGCCATATCGCTCAGTACCGCTTCGATGGCCTGGGCCTGATCGGGGGTTTCTTCGTAGGGAAAGCGGGTGGCGAATTCGTGATCGGAGGCATTGGGGCTGGAGAAACGGTGCCCCCCTACCGATTGACGTCGGGCCTGCAGGGCGACCAACTCAGCCGCCATCTCCAGCAGTTTTTTCTTGACTTTGAGTCGGGTTTTTTTCCAACGGCTCCCCCCCAGCTTGTCGAGAATGGCCTCGTCGGCGCCCGAATATTTGCTGACCCGGTCGAGATTTTCCACCGGAACGTAGAGTTTGTCGGCGCCGGCGTAGGTCAGGAGCAGGAAGTCGTTGAGTATGCCACCGATATTCAGGCTGTGCAATCCCCCGAAACAGCCGATCCCGTGATCGGCATGGACGACGAAACTCCCTTCCTTGAGGTTGCGGAACGAAGCCAGAATACGGTCCAGATAATCGGGATCGGTGTGCTTGCGTCGGGTGCGGGTGCCGAGGATGGACTCTTCGTTGAGGACCGTCAGTTGGAGTTGGTCATGAGAAAAGCCCTGGGCCAGATCGCCGATCACCAGGAGGATGCGTTGAGACGAGCTGGCCAAGGCATCGTTCCAGGTGGCGGTAGGGGTGGTTGGGTGGCCGTGATCGGCCAGCAGTTCGGCGATGCGATCACGTTGTCCCATGGAGCGGGAGGCGATGATGATGCGTTGATGTCGTTGTTGTTGGTCGCGGATGAACTGGATCGTCCGTTCCAGAACCGGAAGGCCGGGGAGGGGCTCTTCGCCAGGGGGATCGAAGAATTCGGGCAGGGGAGAAAACCCCAAGGAATAGCGTTTGTCACTCGGTCCTCGGTCCAGTTCCAGCCGTTTGAACCGGCTCAGGTCCTGCCGCCACTGCGCTGGCGACAGGTAGAAGCGTTCCATCGGCAGCAGGCGGATGGCGTTGGAGGTTTGTTCCCCGGCCAACATTTCTCTTTGATTCCGGACTTTGTCGGCGAAGGCGATGGCGGCGTCGTCCACATCCTGATCCAGGAGCAAACAGGCATCGGCCGGGAGGTAATCGACCAGCAGACTGGTGGTTTCATAAAACAGGGGCAGAAATTGTTCCATCCCTTGAAACTTGCCGCCGGCGGAAACTGTTTTGTACATGTCATCCTGGGCCGATTTTCCACCGAAGGTTTCCCGGTACTGGGTACGGAAACAGCGGATGGTTTCCTCGGTGAGCAGGACTTCGCTCATGGGGAGGGTTTCCACCCGATCGGTTTGTTGGGTGGAGCGTTGGGAGGGGATATCGAAGTGGCGGATGGTCTCGACCTGATCGCCGAACAGTTCGATGCGAACCGGTTCGTCCAGGCCAGGAGGAAACAGATCGATGATGCCGCCGCGGGTAGCGAATTCCCCTGGTTCTTCGATTTGCGGTCCGGGGCGGTATCCGGCCATGAGGAGGAATTTCTTCAAGGCGGGCAGATCGACCTGATCGCCCTGGCGGATGACGAATCCGTGTTGCACCAGCAGAGACCGCGGCATGAGCCGTTGCATCATGGCCATGGGGGTGGTGATGATGATGGCCTGTTTTTTTCCCTGGGGGTTTTCGGCCCGCACCGGACCGATGCCGAGCATTTGCGTTAGGCGATAGAGGGTAGCGATGCGTTCGCCGACGATGGCGCCGTAGGGGGAGAGGGGTTCGAAGGGTAATATTTCCCAGGCGGGGAAGGGGAGCAATGCGAGGGGGTGATGGCGATCGCCTTGGAACAACAGCAGTTCGCGATACAAGGCTTCGGCACGATTGGTCTTGCCGGTGACGATCACCAGGGGGGCATGGAGCGTAGCGGCCCATTCCTTGGCCATGAGGCCGAGGGCCGATCCGGGGAGATCGGTAAGCGGGACCGATGGCAGGGTTGGGTGTTGGGGGGAGAGGTGTTTGACGACGGCGAAGGCGAATTGAGAGAGATCCATGGGATGACCGCTATGGGTTCCACAACGTTTTTGGTGCCTTGGAGGCTGGATTGATTGGTTCAGGCGGACCTGCCGCCGGGCATCCAGCCATGGTGTCCGATGAGGGGGACGAAGACGCAATCGAAAAGAGATGTGACCACCGAATTCCCCTCGTTGTCAAGTTGGATGCATTGCAGGATTTGTGCAAATCGCGGCCCCACGGGGACGACCAGACGACCGGAGATGGGCTTGAGTTGTTGGAGCAGTGGGATGGGAATTCGGGGGGCAGCGGCGGTGACGCAAATGCCGTCGAAAGGGGCCTGTTCGGGGCAGCCGAGGGTCCCGTCGCCCAGGAGGCCGTCGATGTTGTCCAATCCCAGGTGGCGCCAGCGCTGGCGGGCCTGATCCAGCAGCGACGGGATCCGTTCCAGGGAGATGACCCGTTTGGCAAGCCGCGACAGGATGGCGGCGCCGTATCCGGAACCGGTACCGATTTCCAGGAGGGTTCTGGAATGATCCGTCCCCAGGAGTTGGGCCATGACCGCCACCATATAGGGTTGGGAGATGGTTTGGCCCTCGCCGATGGGGATGGGGCCATCGGCGTAGGCCTGTTCGGCGTATTCCCGGGGTACGAACAATTCCCGAGGGATGATGGTCATGGCGTGCAGCACCTCGGGATCGGTGATGGCGCGTGCTTGCAACTGATGTCGGATCATTTCCTGGCGTTGCCACCGGGTTGACTCGGGATCAATGCCTGGGGTCGGATTGGTACGATCGTGCCAGTTGGTCATCGCGATTTCTCCGTGGCGGATGTGACCGAACTTTGCGGATGGGGGATTATCGTATAGAATCACTCGGAAGTGCAGGTCATGCGCAGTTTTTTTTCATCCTCGGGAGTCCATTCAATGAAACGTCGTGAGTTTCTTCAATCTTCTGCTCTGGCGGCTGCTGCCGTGGTTGTCGGTCAACCCGTGCGCGCGGAACAACCTCCGGCCCAACCTGAAGGGACCCCGGCGGAACGGTCCCTGGTTCGCCGTTACCGTCCGCTCGGCAAGACCGGCATTTCCATGAGCGACATCTCCTTCGGTGCCGGGCATGTCCCATCCGGTTCATTGATTTTGCGGGCGATTGACCGGGGAATCAACTATTTTGATACCGCACCCGATTATGGTCCCAGCGAGGATCATTTTGGCGAGGCCATGAAAAAAATAAAAAACCGCGACAAAATTACCATCGCCTCCAAATTTTGTCATCCGGTCCCTTACAAGGAAGGGATCAGTCATCTGCAACCGGGATCGAGTGTGGCCGATTACGTCGGGTCGGTGGAAAACAGCCTCAAGCGCATGGCCACCGACCATCTGGATGTGGTGTTCGTGCATGCCATGGGTGAAAAGGATTCGTTGGAACAGGAAAAGCGTCGGCTTCTCGACGAAAACATGCTGACGGCGGTCGATCAGCTCAAGAAAGCGGGAAAAATAAAATATCTGGCGGTGTCGTCCCATGGTCCGCACAACATGGAAACCTTGATGACCGAGGCGGTCCGCTCGGGTCATTATGACGTCATGATGGTCGCCTACAATTTCATGAAGTTTCCCCAACTCCCCGATGTCTTGAAACTGGCCAGGGAAAAGGGAGTGGGGGTGATCGCCATGAAAACCTTGGCGGGGGCCAAGGAGAGTGGGGCGCCACTGGATCCGGGGCAATTCGAGCAGGCGGCCCTGAAATGGGTGTTGCAGCACGAGGAAATCAGCGGTCTGGTGATCACATTCAAATCGGCCCAGGACCTGGATCTGTATCTGCCCGCCTCGGGCCAGACCTTCACCGCCCGCGATCGATGGGCTTTGGACCAGTATGCCTCCTTGCATGGTTCGAGCTATTGTCGGACCGGTTGTGGCGAATGTTTGAGTTCGTGCGAACACAACGTCAACATCGCCGCCATTCTGCGGTATCAGATGTATTTCAAGGAGTATGGCCAGCAAAAACAGGCCATGGAATCCTATGCGGCGTTGTCGCAATCGGCGCGTCCGTGTTTGTCATGCACCACAGTGGCGTGCGTCGGGGCCTGTCCTCATGGGTTGCAGGTGGCGCAGCAGTTGCGTGCGGCTCATGACCATCTGACCTTGTCGGCGATGGCGTAGTGCAGAGGGCTCAGGGAAGGGGTCGTCCCCTTCCCTGCCGGGTTGGCGGCCAAACCCCGGGGGGGGGGTCGTATTCCCATTCCTCAGAGCGTGTGGGGGGATGTCGGTCCCACCTCGGTTCCATCCCCGCGCCAGTGACTCTTTTGCATAATTTTGATCTGATGGTTTGCATCCATGGAGGGATCGGGTTACCATTTCCCCCGTCGCCTTGTCCCATACCGTGCATCGGCCCTGTCACCCCGATCCTTCCGACCTTTCAGTCACCATGGCATTATCCTCTGCGCAGCCCATCGCCAACCCGGCGGATTTGTTCAAACCGGAAGAGAACCGCATCGTCGGTGAGCCGTATTACCAGGCCTCAGGAGCGGAAATCGAGGTATTCACCGCTGCTTTCGGCAATCGTTTACCGGTGTTGCTCAAGGGTCCGACCGGCTGCGGCAAAAGTCGTTTCGTGGCCCACATGGCTTGGCGATTGGCTCGTCCTTTGATCACCATTTCCTGTCATGAGGACATGACGGCGGCCGATCTGGTGGGACGATTTCTGGTCGTCGGGGGGGACACCTTGTGGCAGGACGGACCGTTGACGCAGGCGGTGCGTCATGGTGGCATCTGCTATCTGGATGAAATCGTGGAGGCGCGCAAGGATACCATGGTGGTGATTCATCCGTTGGCCGATGACCGGCGTATCTTGCCGGTGGAAAAACTGGGGGGGATGTTGCGGGCCCATGCCGATTTTTGCCTGGTGATCTCCTACAATCCCGGTTACCAGAGTGTGCTCAAGGAGTTGAAGCCCAGTACCCGGCAACGATTTGTTGCCCTGTCTTTCGATTATCCTGATTTCGCCACCGAGGTGGACATCATTGCCCGGGAGACGGGGATTGCCGTGGAGATGGCGCGGCGTTTGGTGGAGTTTGGGCGCTTGACACGCAACCTCAAGGGGGGAGGATTGGACGAAGGGGCCTCGACCCGATTGTTGGTGCATGCAGCGCAGTTGATTCGCTCCGGGGTGTCCGCCAACACGGCCATCGTTCATACGGTCGCCCAGGCGTTATCGGACGAGCCGGAAATGATTCAAGCCATCAATGCATTGGGGGAGGCGGTTTTTTCTTGATCGTTTCCACCAAGCAGGGGGGGACAGAAGAGTTACGTTACGGTTGATTGGGAGGGAGGACGGGTTCCGAAACGGGTTTGACCGGATTGGCCACTGCCGAAGGTCGGATGACTCCGGGGGGAGGAGTCTCCTTTTCCTTGAGAAAATCCAGGTCACGTACAGGAATTTGTTTCATGACGACCTTCACTTTCCTCCCCAGCGAGACTTCCAGATCCTGTGTCATCATTTTTTCCAACTGGGGGTCCATCGTTTCCACATAGGCGATTCCCATGACCTGTACCGATCCATTCTCCAGGAGGTTGACCCGGTATTCACCCATGAGGTTGGAGAGATTGTTTTCGATCTGGGCGTTGAGTACCCCGCGGACCACCTGTTTGACGCCGATCTCTTCGGCGATGACGCGCATGGAGTCGAGCAGAGGGATCAGCAGGGAGAAGCCGATGGTCGCGGTGGTCAGACCTTGCCAAAGGAGGATTTTTTGAGAAACGACGCGACCAAAGCCATACCAGACCGCGATCAGTGCCACCCCGAGGGCGATGGCGGTGGTGTTTGTGGCGAAGAGCATGGCGGCACCTTTTGCCACCCAGGTCTGATGGGTAGCGATTCCGAAGCCCACAGTGGCCAGAGGTGGCATCAGGGCCGTGGCAATGGCCACACCGACGATAGCGGTATTTTTGATACGAACGATGGCATGTCCGGCGACCAGGCCGGAAAAAAAGGCAATCAACAGGTCGAACAAATTGGGACGGGTCCTGGTTAGGATTTCTGGGGTCAGATCGGTGATCGGCGATAGGGTGACCAGGAGAACGGAGGCGGCAATGGCCAGGAAAATACCGATCAACAAGGTTTTTCCGCCCTGAAGCAACAGGGCGAGATTGAAGTTTGAAAAGGCAAACCCCATGGCAATGATTGGATCCATCAAAGGCGAGATGAGCATGGCGCCGATGATGACGGAAGGGGAGTTCAACAGCAGACCCAGGATGGCCAAGCTCAGGGACATGACGGTCATAAAGGCAAAACCGGCGGAGAAGCGCCCCTGGTTAAAAATATTTTCCAGTATCAATGAGTGCTCGACATTGTTGCGTCTGCTGGTAACCACTCTGATCAATATGAAGTCTCCACGCTTGCTTGATGAGATTCGGAAAGTGAGGGGGCCAGGGGTCGCCCGTTGTGACCGGATGACGACCCAGCCATGGGGGGGGGCGCTTGACAAATGATGGGCGATGATTCGACCCCTGCCCTCGAGTCCAGGGATTCATCCTCGCGGATGGTATTATCATATTTTTTTTTTTGAATTGATTCAAGCGGCCCCCATGGGAGTTTATTGGCTCTATTGAATGAATCGCTGGAAAATGATTGGCTGGAAAACGGGTGATTCGGGGGGGGCCGAGAAGTGGCAGGTCCTTTGTAACCATTCAGATTCCGGCCCTGTTTTTAATTCTACTTTGTTACATTCACCAACTTGAGCCAACCATAACGATCAAGAAAAAATAGGGCATTGGCGGATGGTCCCCCGGGTTCCGACCTGGGTCATCGATCCAAAGCGTTTATGGAAAATCTTGGAGGACTTCATCCCCAACATCCCCGTGGGGGAGGTAAAAACCGAGTCAAGACCGTGGGGACCATTTTCCAGATTTTTTTTAATCATTTCACGCCTTGAAGAAGAGGGGAGCTGAACGTTGACGGTCCCTTCCCAGGCCCATCCCGAGAACTGGTGTGGTAGCATATGTTCGGTCACCCGTATGAGCCAGAAGATTTTGATGCCCTGGAAGAGCGTCTGGAGCATCTGTTGACGGCGGCGACCTCTTCCCGACGCACCGCCACGGGTCCGGCGGAGAAATTATTTGTCCGCTCCCCCGAAGAACAAGATTTGGTCTTGCACTGGGTGGAGGTCAGCGCCCGCACCAATCCGGAAATGGCCTATCAATTGGCTGATCGGGCTGCCAGTGCCTTGGCCATCATGACGCGGTCGATGTTTCGCGACTGGATCGTGTCGGCGTTGGATGCCTATGATCGTCGGGGGCTGGCGGCGGGGGTATCGGTGTTGAAACATCCCGAAGCCTTTCAATTGGACCATCCCCGGGAATCCCATGGTGCCACCCTGGTGGAACTTGCTCGATTTTTGGAAAAATTTGTCTATGGCCTGGGGGGCCGACCGCTAGGGATTGAGGTGGGGGAGATTCCCCATACCGACACCGAGACGCTGTTCTTGCCGGCGCGAATTGTTTTGGAACCGACGTTGGAAGCTAACCGGCTGGTGTATCGACGCCTAGCCGCCCATTTATGGGGGTTGACCCGTTTTGGAAGTTTTTTTCCGGAACTGGGGGCGCACCTGGAGCGGTGGCCCGACCGGGACCGGGCGGGAATGATTTATGGGGTATTGGAAAACCGTCGGGTACATGCTTTGCTTCGCCCCCGTCTGCCGGGGTTGTTCCGGGAGGTTGTCGGGATCCGTCCGCCGAGCGAATCCTGGAACCAGGCCTTGATGGCGGTGACGGAGGCCCGGCATTCCCGGGAGGTTTCGTTGCAGTGGCTGGATCGGCTCTATCCGTTGGCCGATCCCCTGCCCGAGCTTCCCTTCTGCCACGGACAATTTGTGGTGCAGACGGCGTTGAAGGTTTTGGAGCGTCGTCTGGAGAAGGAAATCCGGTTGTTCCGAACCCTGTTGGGGCAGGTCCAACAGCATGAGGGGCAGAAGGTGGAATGGTTGGTTGGCCCCGATGCCGGCGGGGAACGGATGACTCCGGAGGATGGGATGCATTTTTCCCTGCGGCTGGATGGGGTGCTGGTGGAGCCTCCCGAGGCTTTGGTGCGATTGGCCTGTTCCATTGTGCAGGATTTGGGGCAGCTGCCCCCGGAATGCAGTCATCCCGCCGGACCGGGTCCTGGAGGGATGGCCCTGGAGGAAACTTCGACGGCGGCGGCGGTTTGGAGTGGGACCTATCATGAGGATGGGGCATTTTTGTATGACGAGTGGGACCATTTGCGGCAGGATTATCGCAAAGGATGGTGTGCGCTGCGGGAATTGCCGGCGGCGGCGGGGGACGAATCCTTCGTCGCCGAGACCATGGAAAAATATCGGGGCCTGGTGCAGCGAACCCGTCGGGCGTTCGAACTGTTGCGTGGCGGCGACCGCCGATTGCGCAGACAGAGCCTGGGAGATGAAATCGATGTGGATGCCCTGGTGGAGGCGCTGGCG
Organism: Magnetococcales bacterium; assembly: GCA_015232645.1. Classification (GTDB taxonomy): domain Bacteria; phylum Pseudomonadota; class Magnetococcia; order Magnetococcales; family UBA8363; genus UBA8363. Next base: position 10,059 of record JADFZF010000071.1, read on the forward strand.
GACAGGCGGCGTGGTAATGAGTTGAGCGATCGGTTGTTTCGGCGTCTGGCGCGCGAGGATCGGGATGTGGCCGCCCTGATTCTGGTCGATTTGAGCGGATCCACGAAGGGGTGGGTCAATACGGCCATTCGTGAAAGTCTGGTATTGTTGTGCGACGGATTGGAACATGTCGGGGATCGCTATGGTGTCTTTGGATTTTCCGGAATGACGCGCAAGCGTTGCGAGTTCTACCGCATCAAACCCATGGACGAACCTTGGAACGAAGCGGTCCGGAGACGGATCGGTGCCCTGGAGCCCATGGAATACACTCGCATGGGGGTATTCATCCGGCACGCCAGCGCTCGGATGAAGGAGGTAGCGGCTCGAACCCGTCTGTTGATCACGTTATCGGATGGCCGCCCCGAGGATTACGATGGCTATCGGGGCAAGACGGGTTTGGAGGATACCCGCAAGGCGTTGATCGAGGCGCGTCGGGATGGGTTGCACCCGTTTTGCATTACGGTAGACTCCGAAGCACGTGATTATCTGCCGCATTTGTATGGTCCGGCGCGTTTTGTGGTGTTGGATTCACCGCGATCGTTGCCGGAAAAGATCGCCGAGGTTTACCGTCGCTTGACCCATTGATCCAGGATTGGCGCCACGGGGAGGATTCGATGAAAACCGATGAAGATATTTTGTTGCGTATCATGGAATTGGAAGAGACTGACCTGTTCAAGTGGGAAAGTAATCTGCTGATTACGTTCTTACCATTGCGGTTGGCACAACCGTTATTGGAAGAGCGGGGATTGAGGTATTCGGATCACTGGATCGACCAGGATCGATCTTATGGCGCTCTGCGGGAAAAGGTTAGTGGGTTCATGGAAACGGCTCTGGAGGTGGCCATCGGCCATCGTGGGACCAAGGCGCAACGTTCCATCGATTATCTGCATGCCTGGATTTGGCTGATGGAGGATGAGGAAATGTTGGCGTTCATGGACGATGGCGATCATTTTCCCCAGTATGGGGTCCCCATACTCCGGGAGATCTGTCGTCGTTACGATCTCCCCTGGCCCAGTGATCATCCCGGATTGGAGCGCATGTCGCACGGGGAGTCCTGTCAACCGGACGGTTGTCCCTTTTCGGGTTGTATGGCCGATTGGCGTTCATCAGGGGGATGAAGGGCGGGGACGACCGGTCCGGGAGACGGTGGTGCCGTGGTCAGGATTCCTTGTTGCAGGTGGAGCAGGTGTTCCATCCCAACAGCGGGTAGAAGGGGCAGAAGCAGAACAGACCGGTGAGCAGTGGGATGAGGCCGATCCAGCCGAGGAGAGTCTTGGGGCCGACAAAAACCAGGGCAATCAGTCCCAGACCGATGATGATTCTCAGAATACGATCCATACCACCGACGTTGGCTTTCATGACGGGGTTTCCTTGTTATCTGCAAATGTTGGTATAGGCTGACGAAGGTGCCGTACACAGGTATTACCTAGTAATCCACCATCCTACCCCTCCGTGAATCGGGCATCAATGGTTATAGTGGCGGGGGGGAATTTCCTTGGGTGATGTCTTATGGGACTCGATGAACGATTTCCGCCATGATTCAGCTCCTCCCGGAAGGAGTCGGCAACCCGGCGAACTCAAGATTGGCCGCCGTCGGACGCGGCAGGATGGGGTTTTCTCTTCATGGTGACCTTGATATGCGCCTCGGCCCCGCCTTTGGAAACAAACAGGGCCACCTCGCCGTTCAGCTTCAGGCCAAGTTCCACCTGGCACTCCTCCGGCCCCAGGGCGCGAAAGGTCTCCATCACCTTGCCCACCACGGGTTTCATGGCATTCAGGGCGTTGACGATGGTAGTGGCTGCCCGTTGCGGCCCCCCTTTTAGCGGCGAGGCCTGATAGACCCCTTCCCGGGGAAGCTCAACACCTCAGGAGCGGGAACTTCAAGACCTTCCTCCACCTCGGCAAAAAGGTGGTTTGGTCATCCAGGCGCATTTTGACAATCTGGTTCAAGGTTGATGTTTCTCCGCGCAGGCAGGTTAATAATCATACTCTAATTATTTCTACTTTGTTACATTCATCAACTTGAGCAAACCATTGACGGTGTACTGATCTATATAATAAATAATAAATTTTGAAAGAAAAAAGGGGTCTGGGGGATTGCCCCCAGGGTTTTGACTTTGTTTTTGACTTTGATTTTCACGCGCCCTATTAT
>JADFZF010000072.1 GCA_015232645.1 Magnetococcales bacterium
TTCACGCTCATAATTCTCTCCATGTTTGGTGTGAATTAGAGCTTACATCATTGTCTGAATTTTGGGGAGTACCATAGTTGGAAATATGGAACGAGAATCGTGGATTTGGAAAATCTTTGGAACCCTGGGGTTCGTTCGGCGCTTACGAAAAAGAAGGCGGTCAACCACCTGCGGAAATTGCAGAAGCTTCCTGATCGGGTGCGGAGCTACTTCAAACACCCGAAGATCAAATATACTGCATAACGCGTCTCTTTTATTGCCAGGTTAATAATGGAACTATGGTAGGCCACCAAGCGCAAACGGCATCATGGGCAATTTCATGGGTGGCCATGACTTCCTCCAAGTTACGTCAACGAGAAAGCCTTTGTAGCACACTAATCAATTAATGAAACTGTGGCAGGCCACCAAGGGGTTTTCTGACATGATTACACAGGAATTACACAGAAACGAAATCAAATGGCTTTCCTGAATAACATTACAAGGTGTTGATTTAAGTGGTGTCCCCGGCGCGATTTGAACGCACGGCCTACGGATTAGGAATCCGTTGCTCTATCCGGCTGAGCTACGGGGACAGGTGGGAAGGTAACGATGGTGCGTGGCATGGCCGAACCGTCATGGAGGCGGCCAGGACGGTTTCGACATCAATCCTCGGAGTGCGCGGTCCATTTTTTCCATGCTGGTCAGAAAACCATCCGACACCATGTTGGGACATCTTGCCAGGAAGCGAAAAAATTTTCCAGGGCCGTCGCGATGGCAGCGGCGCATAATTTTCCACACCAAGGGGGAAGAGATGCAGCACCTCCACCCCTCCTGTCAGCGAAACACGAATTTCTCCACCGTCATAAAAAAACACGCTTCACCAAACCTGCATGCTTTCTCAACCAATTCTATACCTTCCTTCTGATACGGTTTGGGGAGCCGGTCAGGTTATCAATCCGATCAGGTCCTCCCCCCCCCGACAGCCCTGAATGACCAGGACCGAAAGCTGCCTGGGCAAAGAAGGCCGATCCCAACCATCCGAAAGGCAGCCATGTCCTCTCAAACCGTTGCTCTACGCAATCTGCTTCCCTTCCTGCACTGGTGGCCCATGGTCAACCGGGAAAACCTCAAATCCGACCTGATGGCCGGGCTTACCGGGGCGGTCGCCGTTCTGCCACAAGGAGTAGCTTTTGCCACCATCGCCGGAATGCCGCCCGAATACGGCATCTATGCCGGTATCGTACCAGCGATCATCGCGGCGCTTTTCGGCTCCTCATGGCATCTTGTTTCTGGTCCGACAACCGCTGCCTCCATCGTTCTTTTTTCCGTGCTTTCCTCCCATGCCGAACCGGGTTCCACTGATTACGTCCAATTGGCCCTCACTCTAACCTTCATGGTTGGCCTGATCCAGTTGGGCCTCGGGCTGGCACGCCTGGGAGTTCTGGTCAACTTTATTTCCCATTCGGTGGTTATCGGCTTTACCGCCGGTGCCGCCCTCCTCATCGCCACCAATCAGGTAAAACATTTCACCGGCCTGGCCATCCCCAGAGGCTCATCATTCTCGGAAACCTGGATCATCGTCGTACAACACTTCAATGAAGCCAATCTCTCCCTGGTCGTCATCGGGACCGTCACCCTCATGACCGGTATTCTGACCAAACGTTTTCTTCCCAGACAACCTTACATGATCGTGGCCCTCTTGGCCGGCAGTCTTCTGGGAGTGCTGCTGAGCCACCTCAACCCCCAAGTCCCCATCACAACCGTCGGCGCCCTGCCGATCTCGCTTCCCCCCCTATCGTCCCCAGTTTTTTCGTTAAACACCTTTCGCGAACTCACGACAGGTGCCTTGGCCGTGGCCCTGTTGGCCCTCACCGAGGCGGTTTCCATCGCCAGAGCCCTGGGGGTTCGCTCCGGTCAAAACATCAATGGCAACCAGGAATTTATCGGCCAGGGACTCTCCAACCTGTTTGGCTGCTTCTTTTCCGGTTATGTGGCCACCGGATCGTTCAACCGTAGCGGTCTCAACTATGCCTCCGGCGCCAAAACCCCCATGGCATCAATCCTCTCAGGTGTGATGCTGCCACCTATCCTGTTCCTGGTCGGCCCCTGGGTCAACTATATGCCCAATGCGGCCATGGCCGGCATCCTCTTCCTGGTCGCCTGGGGCCTCATCGACCTGCACCACATCGCCCAAATCCTCCGCTCCGAACCGGCAGAAAGAATCATCCTCATCACCACCTTCGCCGGTACCATCCTTCTGGATCTCGAAGTGGCGATCCTGGTCGGGGTCTTTCTCTCCCTCACCTTCTACCTCGCCCGCACCTCCCGGCCCCGGGTACTCTTCGGCGTTCCCGACCCTCAATGCCCCATCAGAAGCTTCACCACCGAACCCTACGTCACCGAATGCCCTCAGCTACGCATCGCCAGGGTCGATGGTTCCCTCTTCTTCGCCGCCGTCGATCACGTCCGCGACGCCCTTCAACAACGGTCCCATAGCGCCAAACACCTCGCCATCATCGCCTCGGGCATCAATTTCGTCGACCTCGCCGGGGCCGAATTCCTGGCCCAAGAGTCCCATAAACGTCAACAACAAGGGGGGGGACTCTACATCATCGGCGCCAAAGATCAGGTTTGGGAAATCCTGACCCAAGGGGGATACCTGGAAACCCTCGGCAGCAACAACATGTTTCAGACCAAAGGGGTCGCCATCCGCCTCATCCACCAAAGGTTGAACCGTCAAATATGCCAAACCTGCGATAAAAAAATATTTCTTGAATGCCACGGCAAATCCTACCAGGACCAGATCATCAATAACTTCCCCAACACCTAACCCATCTACCTTTGATCGAGGGGTGAAATACCATGTCCTATTATCGTAAACTCTTCGCCATCATCGAGCTTAACGAAAAAGGTTCACTCGTGGCACGGCAAGCCTGGAAACTGGCTTGCTCCATCCACGCCGAACTGGCCATCTCCGTGGTGGTGAATTATACTCCCGGGTGGGAATGCGACCACGTTCCCTTCCTGACACCCAGGCAACTGAAGGCCGCAACCATGAAAGATGTCTCCAAACGCCTCGACACCATGATGGAAAATAACGGTATCGTCGGCATCGAACAAATGATTATCGAAGGTCCCATCCCACGCAGCATCATCGAGGTCGGAGGCTCCTGGGGCGCCGATCTGCTGGTGGTCGGATCCAATGCCACCCATGGACTCAATCAGGGCGTTACCGGCTTCAAGGCTCTACGAATGCACGGATTTTCCATGGATCTCTTGACACTCAATACCACCAGCGTCGAACCGGGATGGCGTGGACGTCTGGTTCACGCCCTCGCCGGAGTCTTCTGACGTCCATGATGGTACCCGATACCCTCCACGGGAGAGGATAGGCCGATGCGATTGTTGATCATCGAAGACAATCAAGACTTGGCGATCAGTCTTTTGGAATATTTCTCTGAACATGACCACGTCGTCGATACCGCCGGCGATGGCCTGACCGGCCTGCATCTGGCGGTAGTCAACGACTACGATGCCATCGTCCTTGATCTCATGCTGCCAGGCCTGGATGGTCTCAACTTGTGTCGCAAATTGCGGGAACAGGCGGGAAAAAATACCCCGATCCTCATCCTGACCGCCCGGGACACCCTGGACGACAAAATCATCGGCCTCGAAGCGGGTGCCGATGACTACATGGTCAAACCCTTTGCCCTTCGCGAAGTCGAGGCCCGCCTACGGACCATCGTCCGACGTGCCCAGCCGCAAGGCCTGTCGCCAGTGCTTACCGTCGGCGATCTGGTCTTCGACACCACAACCTTCCTGATCACCCGCGCCAGCCATCCCATCGAACTTCCACCCATACCCCTCAAACTTCTGGAACTCCTGATGCGTCGTTCCCCCAAGGTCGTCACCAAAAACGAAATGGAAGCGGCCGTCTGGGGAGATGATCCTCCAGACAGCGATGTCCTCAAAACCCATCTGCATGTCCTGCGCAACGCCATCGACAAACCCTTTACCCAGGAGTTGTTGCACACCGTTCGGGGGATCGGTTATCGCCTGGTGGCCGGACATGCGTCACTCCCATAGTCTGCGGTCCCGTGTCGCCTTGACCTTCGCCTGGTTTGGCGCCCTGGGGAGCTTGTTGCTGGCAGTGGGGATCTTCCTGGGGGCCCATGACGTCAGCCGCCGGCTCATGGATGAAACATTGCGTGCCGAAATGGACGATTACATGGCCCGCCGCGGACGGAATCCCGCTTCTCTGCCCCCGGCCAGCGTCTCCTTGATGGGCTTCGTCGATTCTCAACCGGGAACCGGCGGAGTCCCGGAAGCCATCGCTCTCCTCGATCCCGGCTCGGAGACTAAATCTTTCCATAATATAAATTATAATAAAATTAATTACCGGGTCCTGGTAAGTCGTCAGGGACAGGAAACTTTCTATATGCTCTTCAATACCGAACGCCAACGGGCCAGGGAAGAACGCTTCATTTTCTATCTTTTGTGTTCGGTACTCCTGGTGACTTTTCTTGCCGCTATCGGGGGGTGGTGGTTGGCCGGCCGAGTCACGGCACCAATCATCGAGCTGGCCCGCAAAGTGGCCTCATCCGACCCCATTGATCCGTTGCCTAACTTGGATCCCAAACATCGGGGCGATGAAGTGGCTCTGATGGCTGAGGCATTCGACCGCTACATCGGTCGCCTCCGGGCTTTTGGCGAACGGGAGCGCGCCTTCATCTCCTATGCCAGTCACGAATTTCGTACCCCTCTGGCGGTCATCCGCAGTTGCGCTGAGTTGCTGTTGGCAGATCAAACCCTGAACGAACGCCAACGTCGGCGCGTCGAGCGGATCGATCGCGCAGCATGGGAAATGTCCAGCATGTCGGAAGCCCTGCTGCATCTGGCCCGGGAGGAAAATACTCAACCTCCCCGACAAAAAATGTGCGACATGAAACAACTGGTGATGGAAATCGTCGAAAATTATGCCCACCTGACCCGCGATCGAACCATCCAGGTGGAAACCCACTATCAGGCGGCCCCGAAACTGGCCGTGGAACGTTCATTGGCCATGGTGGTGGTGAGCAATCTGATCCGCAACGCCATCGCCCACTCTCAGGGTAACAAGGTCCAAATCACCCTGGCGGAAAATACTCTTGAGGTCTCGGACAAAGGTCCAGGCATTGCCGAGGAGGAGATCCCTTTGTTATTCCAGCACTATTATCGTGGATCCTCGAGTAGCGGCCATGGTATCGGCCTTTCCCTGGTCAAACGCATCTGCGATGTCTATGGCTGGAACGTCACAATTGAAAGCCGGGCTGGCGAAGGGACAACGGTCCATCTTTTTTTCAGCGCAACAACGGAATGGGCTGATCCTGTCCCAGACCCGTCCCATCAACCGACCTGGACTTGACTATTTGAACGTTGCAGGGCTATCCGAAATAACGATCGTGCCACCGTCGGAGGCTGTGCCGAATTCCGACGCGCCACTCTCGCAAAAATTGTTTGAGTGCCATCAATATTTGACGAATGTTTTGATACCAGATGGCCGATTCCAACCGATCGTGGGCCCAGGTCTTCAGACGGATGACCCGGGTGTAGATCCAGACGAAAGTGGAAAAAGTCATCAATTTGGGTTTGGCCAAAACAAACAGGCGTGCTGAAACGGCAGTACCGATCACTTTGGCGACGACAAGGACGACAACTCCCCGCATCACCTGTCCATGGGTGAGGAAATAAACGGCCAAAATTTTGGCCGGCAACAATCCGACCAGGGGCAAGGCAAACAAAAGTACAGTGACTATTGGGGATAAGGTTTGTATCCAGCGCTCCAGACGAGCTACCAGCCGCCGGCTAGCCAACCAGGTGACCAGCCTGGTGATTTCATCCCAGATCCATTCTTCAAACAGCACGATCAGGGTGGCAAAAACGATCAGAACGCGTTTAATCAACCCCTTCCGCCGCAAAGAGTCATCGGGCGAATGCGACATGGTGACCTCTTGTTGGCCCGATCCTGGTCATTCTTGCAGACTGGCGGAACCCGATCCAACGTTTGGGTATTGCCTGACGGTGACCGAACCGGTCGGGATAGAAATGAAATCCACTCGATTTCGGCACCCCCCTTTTCCATTCCAGAAAGGACTGCCCGCTGGTCCGACATGCGCGACCACGCATCCGATGAGCCTGATCGTTCCAGGAGTGCCGTCGCAAGTTTCCCTCGCCACGGAGTCCGAAATAGGGATGGTGCTGGCATTGACAACTAAAAGATTCAATTGGATGCGCCATTCTGCTGATCTCATTGGATATCAAAAATCCATACTGTGCATGATTACAGCATCGGTGTCACTGGCCGATAGGGCAGCCCCTCTCAACGCTGACGATTTTTCTTCGGGTAATTTAGTATAGCCTGTTCGGTATGTATATGTCTATATTCGGAGATATTTGTTGCCAATGATGCGCTTATCAATGACTGTTGACCGTATATTATCAGTACACTGCCGAAGGAAATGATGACCGGCCTGGGCATGTTCCATTTCGACACCAAGGATGACCATGATTGGGTATGATGGGCCGTATTTCAATAAATATGTTCTTTAGCCTCAATCTGTGCCCATCACTGGGCAATCCTATCGGACATCAATTGTTGCCACTAATTCTTCTCGGCCTTCGAATAACGGCTTTATTTATTATCGACTATTGCCTTGCCTACTGCAATTTTTAATCATCCCTCGGGGAAACGAAAAGTATCGGACGGCGCGGGCGTTTTGAAGTTGGACCGCCCGCCGGTAGCGAATACGACGTTTTTCTTGACCAGACCCCCGGTTGTTGTCGTGGGTTCGATGACATCGTCTTCAGCGCAGCATGCTGATTTCTTCTGTCGTTTTCTTCTTTAAGGAACTAGGCAGCTGATAGCATTCCAGAAGCAGCACATCATGAGTCGGTCCCGAATCGGACCGGTTTCCAAATAAAAATTTTTTAATTTCATAACGGAGTCGCATGGAAAACGCTATGCCATTGTCCGGCGAACGAACAAAACCGCCCCGTGGGATCAATTTATTGAAAATAAATTGAAACACCGGTAGGATAGAAACATTCTCGATCAGACGATCCGACGACCACCCAATCCACACGATATCTGGGTCGAGAACCTCCCGATCCAAAAATTCATTCGCGCCGACCCAAACCCAACTTCACGGTTCCCCTGCCGCCCCGGGAATCGGGATGAAAACGATGTCCTGCATACGGAGTTTCAGGCTGCCCCGCATGTCCTGTCCAGGATCTTATAGCCACGATGCAATGATCACATCCACCCCTTAGAAAGCGGCATGGGGACTTGCCATATTTCGGAGAAATCAGGTATGAATTCTTCGATGGCACACCGAGGACCACCGGCACCATTTTGGTATACTCATGGCGTTTGATACTCCGATTGATAATTATCCTTCATTTATATTGCCAAGCGCCAAATATATCGTGTTTGTCTAATATCGAGATAGATATGAATCCTGCTGGACAATTATTAATTATCGACGATGAACCCGGCGTGCGCCAGGTACTCGCCCGCCATATGGAAGAGGTGGGGCACATGGTGCAGATGGCCTCCGGCCTGGAAGAGGGAATGACGTTTCTGGTAAACCGTCCGTTCGACCTGGTCTATTGCGACATCCGCCTTTCGGGCCAATCGGGACTGGATCTGTTGGCTCGGCGTGAGACCTTTCCCGGCCACCCTCTGATTATCATGATGACCGGCTTCCCCTCTCTGGAGACCGCCCAACAGGCATTGCGGGAGGGGGCCTTTGACTACCTGGAAAAGCCGATCCGTTCCGAGGCTCTGCTGCGCAGCGTCTCTCTGGCCCTGACGGCCAAGCGCCTGCGGGACGAACGAAAGCGGCTACACTTCCACCTGGAGGCGGTATTCGACATCGTGGAAGACGGCCTGGTCACCGTCGATCCGGAATTACGGCTGGTGGCCGCCAACCGCGCTGCTGCGAAAATCTGCGGATTTCACCCCCGGGAAGCGGGCCATCCCCTGGACGATCCGTTCAAGGGATGCGGAGGGAATTGCCTGGAACTACTCCGGCAGGCGTTGGTCAGCGGGGAGCGGGTCAGCGGCAAACGACTTTCCTGTCGGCGAGAGGGGGAAGGCGAACGAGTAGTGAGCGCGACCGCCATCCCAATGGGTAATCGCGCGGGCGACTGCCCGGGAGCCGTGCTGGCGCTGCACGATGAGACTTCCCTGGTACGACTTGAAGAGCGTCTGGACCAGCAAAACCGGTTTCACCGGCAAATCGGTGATAGCCCGGCCATGCGGGAGGTCTACCGGCTGGTGGAGAGCCTGGCGGATTTGGAAACCACGGTACTGATCCTGGGTGAGTCCGGCACCGGCAAGGAATTGGTGGCGGAAGCATTGCACCGACAAGGACGGCGGCGTCAGCGGCCTTTGGTCAAGATCAACTGCGGGGCCTTGTCGGAAACGCTCCTGGAGAGCGAACTCTTTGGTCATGTTCGGGGCGCCTTCACTGGGGCGCTGAAAGACCGGACCGGACGCTTCCAGGAGGCGGATGGCGGCACCCTATTTTTAGACGAAATCGGAGACATCTCCCCGGCCATGCAATTGCGGCTGCTGCGGGTGTTGCAGAACAAGCACATCGAGAGGGTCGGCGACAACCGGTCCATCCCGGTGGATGTACGCATTGTGGCAGCCACCCATCAGAACCTTCGGGCAAAGGTAGCCTCCGGTGCCTTCCGGGAGGATCTCTATTACCGCCTCAAGGTCGTGGAGATCGAACTCCCACCCCTGCGTGCCCGGGGTGGGGATCTCCTCCTGCTCATCGAGCACTTTTGTGGCGATTTCAACGCCCGCTTCCACCGTCGCGTCCAAGGCATCGCCTCCGATGCCCGCAACGCCCTGATGGAACACTCCTGGCCAGGCAATATTCGTGAGCTGGAACACGCCCTGGAGCACGCCTTCGTGGTCTGCCGGGGCGAGTGGATCGAGCTGGAACACCTACCCCGAGAGCTGCACCCTGTTGGACAATCGTCGCTCCCGGCAACGCCGGAATTCCTCCCGGCCAATGGCGAAAGGGACCGGATCCTGGCGGCGCTCACCGCCTGCCGATGGCATCGGGAACGGGCGGCAGAGCAGCTCGGCATGAGCCGCGCCACTCTGTTCCGCTGGATGCGGCGACTCGGGATCCAAGATCGAACCACTTCTTCTATCCCCTGACCCGGTTCCTCCAGGTCAACGCGGGAAGGTGCATGGATGGAAGCCAAAAAGACGTTTCTGCTGCTGGCCCTGCTGATGACCGGCGTAGCGTTGACCGTGGGCTGGTTGGTGCTATGGTCCCTCTATCAGGTTCATATCGATGTGAACCGGAACCGGATGATCGAGATCGTGCAAAGCCGCGCTCGCATCATGGAGGCCATCGCCGAGTTCGACCGCCGGCACAGCCCGGATTACCCGGGCGGCGCCCATGAGGCGACACTCAGCCAGATCCGCCAAGCCCACGAACATTTCCAAGGATTCGGCAAGACCGGAGAGTTTACCCTCGCCCAACGGGATGGGGAGCGAATCCTCTTTCTCCTCCAACACCGTCATCGAGACTCGCGGTCAACCACTTCCGTACCATTCGACAGTCACTTGGCCGTCCCTACCCGGCTGGCGCTCTCCGGGCAATCCGGCTCCATCATCGCGCCAGATTACCGGGGGGTCGAGGTGCTGGCCGCCTATGAGCCGGTGGCCATCCTGAATTTCGGGATGGTGGCGAAGGTCGATATGGCGGAGATCCGCCAACAGTTCATCGGCTACGGTGTGCTTCTGTTCTTTCTCTCTACGGGAGTGATCTCCCTGGGCGCGCTGTTGCTCTACCGTATGATTCGACCGACCCTCCTGCGGGCCATGTCGTTCAACAAGCTGGGGCGTATTCTCGATGCCTCGGTCAACGAAATCTTCCTGATGGAGACTGACCGTTTCCTAATCCGCTTCGCCAACCACTCCGCTCTGGCCAATCTGGATCACGAAACCGCCGAAGTGATCGGCCAGCCGTTCTGGCGCTTCGCCCCCTCCATGAACGAGGAACGCTTGTCGGCCTGGTTGGAACCGGTCATCAACGGCAGCCAAGCGGTCTTATTTTGTGAAACCCATTGCCAACGTCGGGATGGCAGCCGCTACCCAGTCGAACTCCGGGTGCAATTGTCCGGCGAGGGGAAAGAGGAGTTGTTGGCCATCGTGGTGGACATGAGCGCCAGGAAGTCGAGCGAGAAATTACTGGCCGAGTCCCAGTCTCTGGCCCATCTGGGGAGTTGGGAACTCGATCTGACCCGCCATGCCCTGACCTGGTCGCAGGAGACCTATCGCATCTTCGAGGTTAATCCCAACCATTTTAAAAACACCTACGAAGCCTTTCTGGAGGTCATTCATCCCGATGACAGGGAACTGGTGAACCAAGCTTATGACGATTCGGTGAAGAAACATGCCCCGTACAGCGTCGAACATCGGCTGCTCTTGCCGGATGGGCGAATCAAGCACGTTCACGAACGCGGTGAGACCTTCTACAACGATTGCGGTCAACCCCAACGCTCCATCGGCACGGTCCAGGAGATCACGGAACGCAAGCTGGCGGAAAAGGCCCTCATCGAACACATGGGACGCTATCAGGGACTGTTTCAAAACTCGCCCGTCTCGTTGTGGGAAGAGGATTTTAGCGCGGTCAAACGATATCTGGAGCAACTGCGCGCCGGCGGAGCGAGAGACCTGGACGATCACCTGCGCCACTGCCCCGAAGCGGTGATGGAGTGCTCGCGCCTGGTGCGAATCCTGGAAATCAACGCCGCAACCCTCAGGCTGTACGGAGCGAATGATCGCGCCGTTCTGCTGGCCGGATTCCATCGCATCCTCACCGAAGGGAGCCATGAGATCTTTCGGGAAGAATTGTGCGCCTTCCTGGCGGGATCCGCCATTTTCGTCGGCGAAAGCGTGCAGCAAACCCTGGATGGCCGCCCCATCTGGGCCCAGGTGCAGGCGTCCCTGATGCCAGGTCATGAGGGGGATTGGAGTCGAGTGCTGGTTTCGGTAGTGGATCTTACCGAGCGTCGGAATGCGGAACTGGCGCTCGGCCGAAGGAACCGCGTGCTCAAGGTACTCGGCCACTCCAACCGGGCTTTGACCCATGCCAGGGACGTCCAACAATTCATGACCGAGGTGTGCCGACTGATCGTGGAGGAAGCCGGCTACCCCTTCGCCTGGTGCGGCTTGGCCGAGGATAACGCCAGCAAAAGCGTGACTCCAGTGGCCCAATACGGTGGCCACCCGGATTCCCTGCAAAACGTCGCGATGACCTGGGGCGAGGATATCCATGGCCAAGGTCCGACCGGTACCGCCATCCGTACCGGAAAACCGTTTTGTGTCGACGATCTCACCATGGATCCCAGCGACGCTCCCTGGCTGGAACGGGCCACCAAAGACGGATTTCACTCCGCCATCGCCTTGCCACTGAAGATCGACGGTCACACCATTGGTGCCCTGAACGTCTATGCCGGCCACCCTGGGGCATTCGACCCCCTGGAAAGCGATTTTCTGGTCAATCTGGCCCACGATATCGCCTTCGGCATCCGCTCGCTCCGGGAACAGATGGATAGACGTCGTTTAGCCGCCGCTATCGAGCAGACCGAGGATCTGGTATTGGTCGCGGACCCTCAAGGGATCATCCAGTACGTCAACCCAACCTTCTTTCGGGTGACGGGTTACCAACCCGAGGAGATCCTGGGGTGCCATGCGAGCATTCCGTGGGATACGCAGTCCACTCAGAAAGAAGGACCAATCTTTTGGGGTGAACTGCCCGACAGATATTCCTGGAAGGGACATTTTCGACACCGCCGCAAGGACGGCCCTCCTTTCGAAGTCGAGGCCAGCATTTCACCGGTCAAGGATCCGGATGGAGGCATCCGACAGTTCGTGGCGGTCTATCGGGATATCTCCGAGCGGGTACGCATGGAGGGACAACTGCGTCAGTCGCAGAAAATGGAATCCATCGGTACCCTCGCTGGAGGCATTGCCCATGATTTCAATAATATTTTGGGCATCATTCTCGGCTATACCGAGTTGGTGCAGAAGAAATTCCCCCCAGAGGACCAGAAGTTCCAAGACCTGGGAGAGGTGATTACCGTGAAAGACACCTGCGCTTCGGGCAACAGAATATCGACCGATCCCTGAAGGGTCGGGAAATGGGTCATGGTT
>JADFZF010000073.1 GCA_015232645.1 Magnetococcales bacterium
TTTTCGTACTCCAGGTCATATTCGTCCAACAACAGCCGCATCATTTCGGGGATGGCGGTGGCGGGATGGGTATCGTTGAGGTGGATGGCGACGTTTTCGGGCAGCTTTTGCAAGTCCTCGCGGCAGGAGACGTGTTGGGCGAAGATGTCCTGCAGCGAGGCGCTGACGAAAAAGTATTCCTGCATCAGCCGCAATTCCCGTCCCATGGTGGTGGAATCGTCGGGATAGAGCACCTTGGACAGATTTTCCGATTGAATTTTGGATTTGACCGCATCGGTATAATTACCGGCATTGAAGTTGTGCAGATCGAATTCCTGGGACGATCTTGAGTTCCACAGACGCAGATAGGACAATGATTTGGTGCGATAACCAGAGAGGAGGACGTCGAAAGCCTGGGCTTCGCAATCCTGGGTTTCCACCCATTGGCAGCGGTTGCGGCCATTTTTGTCACGGTAGTGGAAGATGCGCCCTTTGAATTTGATTTCATAGACCAAGCTTCGACGTTCCAATTCCCACGGACTGCCAAAACGGAGCCATGATTCGGGATGTTCGATCTGGAGGCCGTTTTCTATGGCTTGTTTGAACATGCCGAAAGCATAGCGGATGCCATAACCGATCCCGGGATAACCTTGGGTGGCCATGGAATCGACGATGCATGCCGCCAGACGTCCCAGACCGCCATTCCCCAATCCCGCTTCCGCTTCGCAATCCAGGATTTCGTCGAGAGAGACGCCGCAGGAGGCCAATGCCTGACGTGCCGTTTCGGTCATGTCCAGATCGGCGAGGGTACGGTGCAAGTTGCGCCCGATGAGATATTCCAGAGAGAGGTAGTAGACCCGTTTGACTCCCTGGGCCTTGGCCTTGCGTTCAAACTCGACGCGCCGTTCTGCCAGGATTCCCTTCAGGAACAACACCAGGGCTTTGTACCAGTCGTTGGCCCATGCCAGCTGAGGGTCTTTGCCCACCAGATGAACCATGCAGTGGAGGATATTTTTCTTGATGTAGTCCACATCCCACGCATCTTTGTCGTGACGTTCGAATTGAATATTCAAATCATTAGACATGCCGTACTCTTACCCTCATCCGTTGGTGAAACTATGTTGATCTGGATCGGTCTGGAATTGCCCCTTATGGTGACGTCAAACGGGCGCGGTTGTAGACTTCCAGGTGACTTTGTGCCGATGCCTGCCAGCCCGAGGGCTGGTTCATGGCCAGGATCTGGTGTTTTCGCCAGACATGGCGATTGCGAAACAGGTTGATGCCGCGGGATATGGCCAGCATCAATTCCCCTCCGGAAGCCTCGTCGAATACGAAACCCGTCCCCGTTTCTCCATGAAGGCAATCGACCACGGTATCGGCCAATCCGCCCGTTTTGCGTACCACCGGCAGTGCCCCATAACGCATAGCCTGTAGTTGCTTGATGGCGCAAGGGTCAAATCGCGCCGGCACCAAAAAGAGGTCGCTGCCGGCGAGAATACGATGATACAAGCCGCGATCCTGATCCAGTTGTACGCCGATTTTTCCGGGATAGGTGGCCGAGGCCATGACTAGGCTGTGTTCCATATCCCGGTCACCATGGCCCATGAAGACCAATTGGGTCCCGGAGCTGATCACACCCGACAGTGCGGCCACCAACAGGTCTCCACCGCCATCCTTGCCCAGGGATGAAGCGACACCGATCAATGGAATATCCGGGTTGGGTTCCAAGCCGAACTGCCGCTGAAGTTCCAGTTTGTCAGCCAGTTTGCCGTCCAATTTTTCGCTATCGAAATGAAAGGAGATGAAAGGGTCATGTGCCGGATGCCACTCATCCTCGTCGAGGCCATTGAGGATTCCTTTGAGATCGCCTCCGCGCAAGGAGCAGACCCCATGCAACCCTTCGCCGAAAGCCTTGAGTTGAATTTCCCGGGCAAAGGAGGGGCTGGTGGTAATGATTTTACCGGAATAGTAGAGTCCGGCCTTCAGATAGCTCAGTTGTCCGTGGAATTCCAGGCCGTTCATGGTAAAGGCGCTTTTGGGCAAGCCGAAACGGTAGAGCAGTTCGGGGTCGAAGTTGCCTTGTTGTCGCATATCGCGGACGCTGAACACGGTGCCGCACTGGCGGTTGCCGTTCAGAGCGAGGTAGGCCGGGATCAAACCACAGGGCCAATCATTGCCGTGGACGATTTCGGGTTGCCAGCCAATCATCCCTCCCGCCTCGGCCAACAAAGCGGCGACCTTGGCCAGCAGGGCAAAGCGATGGGCATTATCGGGCCATGGGGTCCCCTGGGGGTCCAGGAACGGGCCTCCGTCGCGGTCGTATTGGGCAGGGCAGTCCAAGAGCCAGACCTTGATGGAACCGCTGGGCAGCGTGGCCGGAATCAGACGGCTGCGCCCCAGACCCAGCGGGTTGCCGATGTCTATGGGTTTGCCTTTGCGGCGTACCGTCTTGAGGGCCTGGGGATAGGCGGGTAGAAGGATACGGACATCGACCCCCAGATCGGTCAGAGCCGGCGGAATTTGACCGCATACCTCGCCCACGCAACCCGTTTGGGTCAGTGGGTGCAACTCGGCGGCAACGTATAAAACTTTCATGGTTCGGCTCGACAATTGTCATTGGCTCGTGGGAAACGGCCTGTTCATGCAACGCCAGGGGGGCGACGGGAAGGGTCATCTGTCAAGCTTGCGCCTATGGTGGCCGTCCCTCATGGGCCTCATTGGAGCATGGATTCCTTTTTTTTTCAAAAAAAAGTTTCTGCCCATGCAAAAATCGGTAGCACAAGCGGTTTGACGCCGAGGCTTGATGGTTTGGAGACAGGTTTCCAGGTTCAGCGAATCCTTTTGGAAAACTCCTTGGCCAATTTTTGATAGGCCTTGGCCGCCTTGGATTTTTTGTCGAACCAGAGAACGGGTTTTCCGTAACTTTGCGATTCGCTGATTGTGATGTTTCTCGGAATGTTTGTTTCAAAGGTGTGGTCTGGGAAGAATTTTTCTACTTCCTTGACGACCTGACGGATTAATTTTGAGCGTTTATCGTACATGGTCAGGAGGATGCCGATGATTTCAAGATTGGGATTCAGCCGTTTGCCGACGATTTCCAAGATGCGCATCAACTGGCTCAAACCCTCCAGGGCGAGAAATTCGCATTGAACCGGGATGACGACGCCATCGGCGGCGACCAGGGCGTTGAGTGTCAGCAGCCCCAGAGAGGGGGGACAATCAATAATGACAAGGTCCATGGGATCAGGAAGGGATTGCAAACACTCCCGCAACCGGTGTTCGCGTCTGGGTTCGCCCGCTAGTTCGATTTCGGCGCCGCTGAGATCGGGGGTGGAAGGGATGATCCATAGATCGTCGTAGGCCGAGCGGATGATGGCTTTCTTGATGGGGGAATGGCCAAAAAGGACTTCGTAGGTGGAATGTTTGATGCCTTTTTTTTCAATCCCCAGGGAAGTGGAAGCGTTTCCTTGCGGGTCCATGTCGATCAGCAACACCCGTTTGCCCGAGTCGCTCAAGGAGGCGGCGAGATTGACCGCGGTGGTGGTTTTTCCCACCCCACCTTTTTGGTTGGTGATGGCGATAATTTTGGCCATGGATCATTTCCCTAGTCGATGCGGCGGATGGTGGGGCAGGATAAACCAAAGGACGTCCAGGAGACACCTGTCCTTGTGGGGGGTGAGGGACGTTGGGTCCTCGCGCGAAGAGGTTTGGGTGCAACGGAGGCCGGGGGTAAGAGAGTGAACGCAATTGCTGACGACATGGAATAACCGTTGGCCATGGCTAAGGATATTTTTGTCAGTCCGCTCAGGCGCAGGCCCGGCCCGAAAAATGACGGGGTGTTTGATGATAGGGCGGCGTCAGGGAAGGCGATTGACGGTTAGCAGATCGATGGGATGAGAGACCCGTCCCATCGCAGGCCTCTTTTTTTAAAAAGCATCGTTGGTCACCGTTCCGCCGACGATAACTTGAAAATGGGACGAGTATGGCATACTTTCCAGAAACTTCCAATGTTCGGATTGACCCAACCCGGTGACCGAACCATAAGCCCTGTGCCAGATGACCATGAGATCGTTGTGCGGGGGCACCCGCGCGTTAAAGCGACCGGAGCGGACGATCCAAACCATCTGGACCTGCGTTTCACTATTGCCCTGAACAATTTCGGAGGGGGAGCCGATGCCGAAAAGACCACCTCTTTCCTGCGAATCGGAAACGATTGATGCGGTTGTCCGCGGAGCCTATCGGGATGCCTATTCGGTTTTGGGCATGCACGTCGTTGACGGGAACTATTTTCGCGTTCAGGCCTTCCTCCCGCAGGCTGACTCGGTCATGGTCGTCCATGCCGCCACCGGCAAGGATTTGGGTCGTTTGACTCGCATTCATGCCGCCGGTTTTTTTGCCGGATTGTTTTTTTTGAACGGTGGACCTGTCGCTTACAGGTATCGCCTCAGCCATCGTCAGTACACCTGGGAGGTCGAGGATCCCTATCGTTTTCCGCCCATGCTGGGCGAATTGGACCTGGTCCGCATCGTCAATGGCAACAATTGGGAGATCTATCATTGCCTGGGGGCTCATCCCCACGCGGTCGATTCCATTCCGGGTACCCTTTTTTCGGTGCTGGCTCCCCAGGCCAGCCGCGTCAGCATTGTCGGTGATTTCAACGATTGGGATGGACGTCGCAATCCCATGCGCCTGCGGCAACCCTTCGGGGTTTGGGAACTGTTCATGCCTGGGATCAAGACCGGGGCGTTGTATAAATTCGAGATCATCGGTCGTTATGGGGAATATCTTCTCAAAGCCGATCCTTACGCCAGATATTCACAACGACCCCCGGAAACCGCCTCGGTGGTGTGGCATTCCGAAGAGTTCGTCTGGCATGATGAGGTCTGGATTCAGGAACGGGCCAAGACCAACTCCGCCCAGGCTCCCATGGCCATCTATGAAGTCCATGCCGGCTCCTGGAAACGGATCCCCGAAGACAACAATCGCGTCTTGAGTTATCTGGAGTTGGCCAACCTCCTGATCCCTTACGTTAAAAATATGGGATTCACCCATATCGAACTTCTTCCCCTGGCGGAACATCCCTACACCGGTTCTTGGGGATATCAGCCCATCGGATTGTTTTCTCCCACCAGCCGCTACGGTACTCCCGACCAGCTGCGAGCCTTGGTCGATCGTTGTCATCAGGAGGAGATCGGCGTCATCCTGGACTGGGTCCCTGGACATTTTCCCAAAGATCCCCATGGGCTCGGCAACTTTGATGGCTCTTTCCTCTATGAACATTCCGATCCGAGAAAAAACTGGCACCAGGACTGGAAAACCTTGATCTATAACTATGGCCGTGGGGAAGTTAAAAATTTCCTGATCGCCAACGCTTTGTATTGGATCCTTTATTTCCATGTCGATGGCTTGCGCGTCGATGCCGTCGCCTCCATGCTGCATCTGGATTACAGCCGCCGTGACGGAGATTGGCTTCCCAACGAACATGGCGGCAATGAAAATCTCGAAGCCATCGATTTCATAAGAAAATTGAACTTGATCATCGAAGAAAAGGGGCTGGGGGCCATTACCATCGCCGAGGAATCCACCTCCTGGCCCCAGGTCACCCATCCGATCCATCAGGGAGGCCTTGGGTTTCGTTATAAATGGAATCTTGGATGGATGAACGACATTTTGTTTTACATGTCCCTGGATCCCATTCATCGATGCAATAACCATCACAAGGTGACCTTCGGTCTGGTTTACGCTTTCAACGAAAATTTCATCCTGTGCCTTTCCCATGACGAGGTGGTCCATCTGAAAAAGTCGCTGCTGGGCAAGATGTTCGGCGATCGCCAGCAACAGTTTGCCCAGTTACGTTTGCTTTACTGTTTTTTGTATACCCATCCGGGCAAGAAACTTCTTTTCATGGGGGGGGAGTTTGCCCAGGAGCGGGAATGGAATCACGATCAGAGCCTGGATTGGCATCTGCTCGGCGATGAAATGCATTGTGGGGTCCAGCGATTGGTGGGGGATCTGAACCGTTTTTATCGCGCCACGCCGGCGCTTTTCCAACAGGATCGCACCGCAAGTGGTTTCAAATGGATCGAAGCCAATGATCGGGAACGGTCGGTGTTCGCTTTCATACGTTACGGACGACAATCATCCACCTTCGTCATCGTGGTCTGTAATTTTACACCGGTTCCCCGGTACCGATATCGCATTGGAGTCCCGCAGGGGGGGATCTATCTGGAGCGGATCAACAGTGATGCCAAGGAATATGGTGGCGATGGGATGGGGAATTATGGCCGGGCCACCGCCGAAATGCAATCGTGGAATGAATGGTCCCATTCTTTGGAACTGGATCTCCCTCCCCTGGCGGCACTCATTCTCGAACCCGAATCTGGAAAGAATGAACCTTGACCTGGATGGTATCCCATTCCACCATGGGGCCAGTGTTCATGTCGGAAAAACAACGGGGTTGATCCCCATCATCGCGGGAATCGGGGATCGGTCATCCCGCGGATGAAGCTTGGCGATGGACATCAGGGCCAGGAGAGGCCTTCTCCCCCCGTTGTCCGAGGGGTTTCCGTTCGTTTGGGTGGCCAGGGGCATGGGAACCGGGCATCATGGTCTGCGGTGGCCAGGTGCAGCCAACCATCCCAGAAGGTTTTTGATTCCATCAGCAACATTAGGGAAGTATCGATCGTGAGTATCTCCAAATTGCGTGTGTGGCCCGGTTCCCCCTCACCCATGGGGGCAACGTGGGATGGGCGAGGCGTCAACTTCGCCCTGTTTTCCGAAAATGCTGAAAAAGTCGAGCTGGTCCTTTTCGATCCCAGCGGCATGGTGGAAATCCATCGGATCCGCTTGACCGAATATACCAATCAGGTCTGGCATGCCTACCTGCCTGATATTCGACCGGGACAGTTGTATGGCTACCGGGTGTACGGTACCTACGACCCCAACCGGGGTCATCGCTTCAATCACCACAAGCTGTTGTTGGATCCTTATGCCAAGGCATTGTTCGGCAAGCTGGTATGGAATGAGGCGCTGTTTGGATTCCGTTATGGCGACCCCGCTGTGGATATGTCCTTCGATACCCGCGACAGCGCTGCGTTCATGCCCAAATGTCGGGTTGTGGAACAAGCCTACACCTGGGGCGATGACCGTCACCCCAACATCCCCTGGCGTCAGACCATCATTTACGAAACCCACGTCCGGGGTACCACGATGTTGCATCCCGAGGTCCCAGCAATACAACGTGGTACTTTCGCCGGCCTGGCATCGCCCTCCATGGTTCGTTATTTCCAGAAACTGGGGGTGACGGCGCTGGAGCTGTTGCCGGTTCAGGGGTTTATTGATGAGTGGCACCTGCATCAGCGGGATTTGGCCAATTATTGGGGGTACAATCCCATCGCCTTTTTCGTTCCTCATGCCAAATATTTCAGCCACCCGGATACCATCAACGAATTCAAGACCATGATCAAGGTATTGCATGACGCGGGTCTGGAGGTGTTGCTGGATGTGGTCTACAACCACACGGCCGAGGGGAATCAGATGGGACCGACCCTGAGCTTCCGCGGCATCGACAACGCCGTCTATTATCGCCTCCTTCCCGGACGGCCCAGGTACTACCAGGATTTTACCGGATGCGGCAATTCCTTCAATCTGCGCCATTCCCGGGTATTGCAGCTCGTGACCGACTCCCTGCGCTACTGGTCCGAGGAGATGCGCGTGGATGGTTTCCGTTTTGATCTGACCACCACCCTGGCCCGCGAGGCGGATGGACGATTCAATCGCCATTCTGGTTTCCTGGATGTCGTGGCCCAGGATCCGGTTTTGGCCAAGCGCAAGCTCATCGCCGAAGCCTGGGACCTTGGACTGGATGGCTACCAGGTCGGGGGGTTCCCTCCGGGTTGGACCGAATGGAACGACAAATATCGCGACGGGGTCCGTCGGTACTGGCGTAACGACCCCGGGCAAAGGGGGAATTTCGCTTCCCGGTTCACCGGATCTTCCGACGTCTTCAATCATCAGGGGCGCCGGCCGACCAGCAGCCTCAACTTCATTACCGCCCACGATGGGTTTACCCTTTACGATCTCACCGCTTATTCCCGTAAATACAACATCGCCAATCTGGAAGATAATCGTGATGGTCGGGATGAAAATTTCAGCTGGAACTGCGGTCAGGAAGGGGAGTCGGCCAATAAGGACGTTCATCAGTTGCGTTTTCAGCAGTTGCGCAACTTTTTTTCCACGCTGATGTTGTCCCAGGGGGTCCCCATGATCGTCGGCGGCGATGAGTTCGGCCGCACTCAGCATGGCAATAACAATCCCTACTGCCAGGATAATACCATTACCTGGTTCAACTGGGAAAATTGGACCGAGGACCAAAAACATCTTCTGGAGTTCGTACAACAGTTGATCCGCTTTCGACGCCTGCATCCCATTTTCCATAAAACCAGTTTTTTTACCGGACAGGCCTTGGATAGCAAACCCCGGGACATCGTCTGGTTGCGTCCCGACGGCTTGGAACTCTCCGGTGGGGATTGGGAAAACCTAGCGGGCAATATCCTGGGAGTCATTGTCAGTGGCGAGTTTGAATCCGAGGAGCTGATCCCCTGCGATCACGCCCCGGAACTGAACTCCAGCAAGGATGCCACCTTCCTGTTGATCATCAACCCCGGAACGGCCGAGGTTTCCTTCCGCCTGCCGCTTCAGGGAACGGAAAAAAAGAAAAAGTCCTGGAAACTGGTTCTGGATACCAGTCGGCAACCCCCGTTCGTCCCGGAACAGGGACTATGGCAACAGGAAAGTTACCTGCAGGCGCCCCACTCCTTGTCGATGTTGCAATTCGTCAGTGTGGATGGCGTTTGGAAGGATATTCCCCGACCGGTACATACCGCCAACACCCTGCAGGAATTGGATCAACTGGCGCGCCAGGCGGGCATTCAGGACGGTTATTGGGATATTTTCGGCAAATGGCAACCCATTCCACACGAGTCGCGTTTGGCCTTTTTAACCGCTTTGGGGCTCCCCTGTGGCACCCCGGGTCAGGTCTCCGTGTCCCTGCGCAGTCTCAAGGAGGCCCCTTGGCGCCGGCCGTTGGAACCAGCCTTGGTCATCCATGGTTTGAAAGGAGAGATCCGCATTCCCATCGTCGTCAAGGCCAAATATCTCAACAATACTTTTGAATGGGCTTATGTTGGCGAAAATGGCGACCTGTCTCATGGGCGTCTGAATTTGAACGAATGCCCTCTGGAAGATGAAATCGAACTGGAAGATCGTAAATATCAACGCCGTATTTTCGTTCTTCCGGCAGTCGTTCCCTTGGGGTATCACCGTTTCGAGATCACCGGTACGGGTCTGTCGGGAAGTGATTTTGCCTCCATGGCTCTCATCCGGGTTCCCGAGGCTTGTTACATCCCTCCCGCCATGGAGAAGGAGGAAGGGCGTATCTGGGGAACGGCGGTGCAGCTTTATGCATTGAATTCTTCCAAGAGCTGGGGTGTCGGCGATTTTTCCGATCTTAAAGCCCTGGTTGCCGGTATGGCGGCCCAGGGGGCAGGAGTGGTGGGATTGAATCCACTCCATGCCCAATTCCCTCGGCATCCGGAACAATTCAGTCCCTATTCTCCCAACAGTCGGTTTTTTCTCAATCCGGTCTATATCGATTGCGAGGCAGTGCCTGAATTCGAACTGTGCCAAGACGCCAAAAAGAAATGGCGCAGTCCCGAGTTTCAGGCGTTGCTTGAACAGGTTCGCCAAACTCCCATGGTCGATTACATTGAAATCGGCCATATGAAGTTGGAAATCATGCGTTTGTTATTCAAAACCTTTCGGGAATTGCACCTGTCCAGTTCCTCGGGAGAGGTCCCCTCGGCGCGTTGTTTGACATTTCGTCAATTTGTCAAGGACGGAGGGGAACGGTTGCTGCATCTGGCGCTCTACAACGCCATGGCCAACCATTTCGGCGATGGTGGGTTTGGGGGACGGACTTGGCGGCGGTGGCCTTTGCCTTTTCGTTCTCCTGGATCGCCCGAGGTGCGGCGTTTTGCGGAGCAGCATACGGAGGAAGTTGAATTTTTTCAATATCTCTACTGGACCGCTCACACCCAGCTCAAGGATGTCGTGGAAACCTGCAAGGAGCAGGGAATGCTCGTGGGGTTGTATAACGACATCGCCTTGGGAGTAGACCCCGATGGCGCCGATTTTTGGTCCAACCAACGCCTGTTTGTTGACGGTGCTCGCATGGGTGCGCCGTACGATCATTTCAACCCCCTGGGCCAGGATTGGGGACTGCCGCCGCTCAATCCCAGGGTATTGAAGGAAGACGGCTACCGCATCTTTGCCGAAACCTTGCGGGCCACCATGAGCGTTTCCGGGGCGGTACGTCTGGACCATGTGATGGGCCTGACGCGATTGTTCTGGGTCCCTGTTGGGGCCAAAGCGACCAAGGGGGGGTATGTCAACTATCCCTTCGAGGACCTCTTGGGCATCGTCAAACTGGAAAGCCAACGTAACCGTTGTCTGGTGGTGGGTGAGGCACTGGGTACGGTCCCGGAGGGGCTTCCGGAAAAATTGGCTTCTGCCAACGTATTCTCCTACCAACTGTTCTACTTTGAACGCGAACCCGGTGGCGAATTCAAGCATCCGGACAATTATTCCCCATTTGCATTGGTGGCGATCACCACTCACGATTTGCCGACCTTTCCCGGTTATTGGGAAAGCGTTGATCTTGAAGAAAAACGGCGGCTGTCCTTGTTCCCAACCGATGAGCTGCTGCAGCGAGTCATCGCAGAGCGAGCCAACGAGAGGGAAAATATTGTCCATGTTTTGAAAAAAATGAAGCTTATCCCCAACGACTGGACGGTATCGACCCATAAATATTGTACGGATGAACTGATGCACGCCGTCAACAGATACCTGTCCTTATCGCCCAGCAAAATACAGATGGTGCAGTTGGAGGATGTGATCGGGCAGCGTGAACAGGTCAATCTCCCTGGAACGACCAACGAACATCCCAACTGGCAACGTAAACTTGCAATGAGCGTCGAGGCGATCATCAGCAGTACAGCGATGTTGGCTCTTACCAAGGTGTTGCGTAAACAGAGGCCGCCATTAAAGAAGAATTAACGTAGCCGAGCCGGGAAACAACCGGAACACCGTCCCTTGTGTTCCGGTTGTTATTTTTGTTCGTTGAATCCCGGATTGGTGTCAGAGTCACCGGGTGCCTTACAAGGCCCCCGCCGACCTTAGGGCCGAGGTGGTAACAGCCAGGTTGTAGAGGATTTGAGTGACATCCTTCCAGAGAACCATCGGGGCCACCTTTTCGATATTCATGGGCACGACGACGGTATCGCCCGGACCCAGGGTGATGGCGTTGTTGGATGCAAACCAACCCATCATGGGAAATTTTCCTGGTTGTTTTTTCGATGTGACCCGGCCATCGGCCCGGACCACGTAGACTCTGTCGTCGTCGGCATTGCTGGTATAACCTCCGCTCGCCTGAATATAGGATTCGAGGTTTTTATCGGAAATGAACTGATGCGATGTTGGAAAGTAGACCTCTCCCATGACCGTGACTTCGTCGGTTCGCTGCGGCACGACCAGATGGTCACCATCCTGGAGCATAACGTCGTATTGACCACCCGGATCATTCATGATTTGTTTGAGATCAATGGCCAATCGCCCTACGGGTTTGGCGGTTTTCAGCTTGGTAATCAGTTCATGAATCATGGCGGTGTTGGGATTGAGTGCCGCTGATTCTTTTTCAGTTTGCTTATTGTATTGGGTTTGGATCAGATGCGTTTCCATCCGGGCGATCAGGCTGTCATTCTCCCGTTTTTCTTTTTCGATGAGTTTTTTGCGTGTAAATATGGAAGCTTCGGGGTAGGCCAGCTCCGTCAGACCTCCAGCTCTTTGCAACACCTGGGTCAATCTTTCTCCGGGCTGAATCGGATAGATGCCTGGAAAACGAACATTTCCTTCGACCATGACGGAGTTGATATCGGCCCACTTGGGGTTTTGTTTGATGATGACGATATCGTAGGGCTGCAAGGTTTGATCCATTGTCGGATCGCCCTGGATAATTTTGAAAAGATTGATGTTGGCGTGGTGCATTTTGGTGGACTGGTTATTG
>JADFZF010000074.1 GCA_015232645.1 Magnetococcales bacterium
AGACCGGGACCAAGGCGCGCGCCTGCGCGGTTTTTCCGCAAAAACCACGCGGAAAAACCGCTTCGGGTAAAGGGGCGCGTGAAAAGCAAAATCAAAAACAAAACCCTAGGGGCAATCCCCCAGACCCCTTTTTTTTTCAATCATTCCAAACCGGGAGGGATCTGAATAGTTACAAAAAAACAAAGTTGGAACCCTGGCCCCGGACCTGATTTCTTTTTTTCAATGTTCCCGGACTGGACTGGGGGAATCATAATCATTATCAAATTACTACACTGTCGCACAGGTGCAATCATCCTCCGCGATCCGGAGGCTGAAACCAAAGATCCCGGCCATCCGTCTCCCAAACCACGGTTCCGTGCCAATCGGTCCGCCAGACGTTGGCCCCCGCCTGCTGCCACCTGGCTACAACTTCTGGATGAGGCAACTTGTTCCTGGCGTGACCATCACCGCTAAAAACGACATGCTCTGGTTGGGTCGCAGCGATAAAACCCCTGGTACTTGAAGACTTGCTGCCATGATGAGGGGCCAGGACCACGGAATAGCGACCGAAAGGGTTGTTATGACCGAACCATTTTTCCCCTTTGGCCTCCAGGTCTCCAGGGAATAAAAAATGTTTTTGTCCTAAGGCGACCATGACCACCAGAGAATGATCATTATACTTTATCTTGCCATCATCATAATTAGGATACTTAGCAAAAAAAATTATATCATTGACCTGCTGTCTTTCATAATCCACCCGGTAAATTTTTACCCCAAGATCGGTGGCCAGACGAATTAATTCGCGATACTCCAGGTTGGTTTGCTCCAGCTCGGGGAACATCCCCAACCACAATTCCCCGACGGGAAAATTACGTAGCAATGAGGCCACCCCCGACATGTGATCTTTTTGTGGATGGCTTATGACAATTCTCTCCAATCGGCGCACGCCATAATGCCACAGATAAGAAGAAACCAACCCCTCGCCAACATTGAAACGGGGAGTGGCAACCCCCCCGGCATCAATGATCATCCACCGATCATGTAAATCCCGCAGAACCACCGCCTGAGCTTGCCCCACATCCAAGCATGCGATATGAACCCGACCCGGAACCGGCCCCCATCGTGGCCACAATAATGCCAACAGCCCAACTCCCACCATCAACCACCGGCCACGTTTCCAAGGCAGAATATAGGCAGTCAGCAACAAAGTGATACTCCATAAAATACCCCACAACGACGGTCCAGGGACCCGTAACCAGGCGAAGGGCAATTCGGCTATGGCTTTGACAAAAACTACGTATATCTTCAGACTCCATGACATGACGTCCAAAAATAAATCGCCCCATCCGCCGGGCAACCAATGAAAGATCAAAGCCCCCAACCCAAAGGGAATGCTGAAAACACTCACCCATGGGACCGCAAACAAATTACCAAAAAAACTATAAGGCATGATGCGATGGAAATGGTAGGCCACGATGGGGGCCATGGAAAGGTCGATGAACAAGGTCATGGCCAATGACAGCCCCAACCGCCGCCACAGGCTTCCAGTGATCGGAAACACGGAATAATAAAATATCAACGCCGCGACGGCCATGAAAGTCAGATGAAAACCGGCGCCAAAAATTTCTCTCGGCCAGAAAAACAATAACACGAAGGCTGAAACAATGAGCGTATTGGTTCCCGAAGTTTTTCGCAACAACAACATGCCCAGCATGACCAACCCAGTGGCCAAGGCGGCACGTTGGGTCGCTTCGGACCAGCCAGAAAATTCGCTGTATACCAGCATGGGAACGAGGGCCAAGATCGCCGCCACCCGTTTCATATCCCAACGCCTGGATCCCGGCAGCCAAAGAACGAGAATCCAGCGAAACAACAAAAAACTCCAGCCCGCCACCATCGCCAATTGCTGACCAGAAATCGCTAAAAGATGATACGTCCCAGAAACTTGCAAGGCGTCATTGAGCACAGGATCAATCCAACCACGTTTGCCCACCATCAAACCTTCGGCCAATCCCCGGGTCTCCGGCGGTAGGCGCAAGGCTATCCATTGGGAAACTTGGTGGCGCCAACGATTCCATCGTTGCCGTCCGGTATGTTCCAAAACTCGAATACCGTCCCCTCGTACGCCGCCCGTGGCGACAAAATCATTATTTCTCAACCAAGCCCCATAATCAAAAGCCCCCGGCACCCGGTAGCCTGTCGGATGGCGTAATTTGATCCGCAATTCGATCCGATCCCCGGGGATCACCGCTACCTCATTGCCATGATCGACCGTCACCCGTATTTTGCCGGAACTGACCCACCCCGTTTCGGGACCTTCCACACCGCTCACTTCCAAAAGGATGGAATCACTCCGATCAATCCGGTCAGCTACGATGCCGTGTACCAAAATTCTTTCCCCAAAGGCTTCCTTGGGTAATTCCTGAGGCGGTTCGGCATAAAGCCAAAACGCGCAGAGTCCAGCCATCCCCCCGGCCACCGCTGGCCACCAGGGGCGATGACCATACCATCGAACAACGAGAAAAAAGGTCAGAAACGTGCACGAAACCACAACTGCGATGGCAGGGGCTTCTCCTCGCAGAAAAAATTCCAGCAAGAGGGTGGCCACCATGCCAGCCAGAAATAATCCTGGCCCCTGGGCTGCCAAACGGACCTCATCAATTTTGTCTATCCCCAAAGAGGCCGTCGGCTCACTGCCCGGCAACGAATCAGGTCCATGGGAGGCTCTCAAACCATCACCTCGGGATCATGCCAACCATTTGAATTCATCATCCCTCCCACCAGCCTCCACCACCTCAAACAAATCTCTATTAATGCCAGTGCAAGAATATTTAATTATAAATTATTCGTTTATTTAAAATTTTTCCTTGCACCCTCCACCATCCATGGCCATTATAGTTGCAAGTGGGACCGGAACAAAACACCAAGTCACACCACCCGGCATCGCCTTGACACATCTCGGGCCGGATGCCAACCAGAATAACGACCTCAGGCTCCGGAGGCATGCAATTCGGCCGTCTCACCCAGACCAATGGCGACCACTCCTCCTCAATGAAGTGTCTGTTATTGGCTGTCCAGGATGGAACTTGAAGCAGGGTACCAACTCAAGGCATCAAGCAGTTCGTCACAGCTCGTCATCATGGTTCGGATGCCCGACACGAATGCGTGGTCAAGGACATCGCGAATGGACTCCGCGAACCAAGTGGCTGGCAGTTTTCAATCCAAGGATGACATCAGGATGGCCCCGGTATCTGGCAGGAGGCAAGAAGCGCAGGCGGCCTCTCGTCCTTGTCTTTGTTGAGAGGAAAAGTAAATCATGAATCATCAAACCAGACCCCTGCTTAAAAGTCCGGTCCTGGTGGTTGTTGGCGGTCTTTTGATCGTGGGAGTCACCCTACTCGGACTGTCCAGCAATCATGCAGACCTGATTCGCGAAGACGTTCGGATCGGTCCGGTCATTGCCGCCATACGCATTCTGCTGCCCATGTTCGCCGTCATCGGCGTGGTCCACTATATAGCCAACATCAAAAAGTGTGCCCACTGTGGAAAAATCCTATTCTGGAAACGACAGAAATCCCACCATCCCTGAATCAGACGCCGCACCGCCGCATGCCCCGTGCCCTTAAATGGCCCATTCATGACTGGCTGCTTCAGACCCTCACCGATGATCCCCTGGCAAGGAAGCCAGGGATAAATCGCCTCTAGACACTGGAAAATCGGTAGCCCTGCCCGCGAACCGTTTCGATCCGCTGATGGTGACCGCTGGGTTCCAGAGCCTTACGCAGGTGCCGCACATAAACATCCACCGTCCGCCCTCCCACCCGGTCATCTCCCCCCCAAACCTGTTTCAATACCGCTTCCCTTCCCAAAACCACATCTGGATTGGTCATGAAAAAAGCCAAAATTCTAAAAGCAATCCGACCCAGATCAACCCTTTGGGGAGGATGGCCAGTGGTAACAGTCTGCCCGTTAAAATCCAAAATCAAATCCTCAACCTTGATCATCCCATCCGCAGAGATGGACCCCTGACTGAGCAAAGCCCGAATCCGGGCGATCAACACCGGAGGCTTGATGGGCTTGACGAGATAATCGTCAGCGCCAAAATCCAAAACTTTCAGTCGATCCTCTTCGCTATCACGCGACGTCACCATGATAATTGGAATTTGAGCATAAGTAACTTTAGACTTGAGATAACGCAACAACTCAACCCCAGAAATTCCAGGCATGACCCAATCCAATAGAATGACATCAGGCCGCTCTTCCTCAATCATAAGACGCGCCTGCTCCGCATTATCCGCAACGCAACACTGATATCCTGACCGACTCAGGACATCCGTCAATAGTTCGCGAAAATCGATGATGTCATCAACGATGAGAATTTTTTCCATGAACACATCCTGGTTTCCAACTTTCCTGCACCGTCATGGGGACTTCAACGCAGTAGATAGCCATCGGCACCCTCTCCAAGCTACTGACCGCATCATGAGCCCATGCCCAAACCCTGGGCTTGGCCAGAGAAATCAGAATTCCACCCCCTTGCAAGCCTTGATTCCGGCATTGAAGGCATGTTTGATCTCTCCCATCTCAGTCACGGTGTCAGCCACATCCATGACGGCCCGAGGAGCATTGCGCCCGGTCATGATCAGATGCAACGAAGGGGGCCGCTCCTGGGTGACGAAACGAACCACCTCTTCACTGGTCAGCCAACCAAACCCCAAGGCCATATTGATTTCATCGAAAACCACCAGGTCGAATGCTCCAGACATGGCCTTCTGACGACAAAATTCCCATATTTCCCTGCTTTTAAGCCTGTCCCCCTCTGGATCCTCGGTCTTCCAGGTAAAGCCGTCACCCAAGGCGTGCCATTCCATGTTGGCAAACATCTTAGCCGCCTTTTCCTCTCCCGTGGGCCATGCCCCCTTGATGAACTGGATGACACAAACCTTCATGCCCCAACCGGCAGCCCTGAAAGCCATGCCAAAAGCGCTACTCGACTTTCCTTTGCCATTACCGGTCAGTATCAGGACCCGACCCAATCTTTTTTTCTTATGTTCCAATGGAATACCTCACAAAGCAGAGGGACGTTCACAATTTCATCAACCAAATTTACCAGAAGCCAAAAATTGCTGGGTCAACTGAGCCGTCCTTTTGGAAATCACCAACCCCAGATGGACATGGTCCACGGTGGTGTGAACCGCACCATCCAGCCATGTTTCCGCGACCTGGACGGTACCATCACTCGGCCCCTGCATGCCCATCACCAGATGGCTCAAACCCAACGGAAGTCTGCCAGCAATCACACCGATCTCCCGGCCTTGGGGCACGGATCGTGGCCCTCCAGAAAACAGACCCTGGTCCATGCTGCCGCCCAAAAGCACACTACCGAAGGGCCAACGGCTCAGACGTCTGGCCGCCAAGCAGCCGCGAAATGGAGTGGCAATAGCCACCATCCGCCCAATGCGCGCCTGCGGGTAACGGTGGAGCATATGCAAAGCCACCAGCCCACCCAAACTATGGCAGACCAGATGCACCGGGGTGGCGCCACTCATCGATTGCATACCTTTGCCGAAATGAGATTCCAGGAAGTGCCATAAATTGTCGGCGTTTTCCACCAACCCCGCCCTGACGGTAGGGTATTTGAAAAACACGACTTCATATCCGGCCTTCTCCAACCTTTTGCCCAACGGCTTGAGTTCGGTACCGTCCAGCCAAAGGCCGTGAACCATGACGACCGTCCCTGCCTTTTTATCCTTCATGCGGGCCCACAAATGCTTGAGATATGTGATTGGGCCGGGATTGAAGCACACGCCCATCGATCCTTGGGCATCTTCCAACGCCGGCCAGCATCTTTTTTATACCATCATTTGCATCTTTTTCAAATGCCGCGCACCATGCCCTCCCTGCCTCGGGCGCTGCTGGACCAAACATAAATTAAAGAAATATTATTATTTTAATAATATAAAATTGCTAAAATAATAATCGGCCTTGAATAAATCGTAAGCAGGGTTGCAGAATGACAAAACGAGATAGCACCCAAAGGTTACGGTTCAAACCCATCGATATTTGATTATTTCTTTGACGATCGACAATTGCGATAACTCCAAGAGGGCATCTCCCAAAGTTCCTGGTGGCTGTCCGCTCAACTCCATTCCCACGGTATAAATTTCTCCCGTGCGGCTTTTGCCGCTGATGGACCGATCGATAATTTGATAACGCGCCAAAAGTTCAAACACAGTCAACAAGACACCGGCCTGATATTGCACGTTGAAAAAGACCGACAATGACCCCTGGTGGCTGGAGAGGTACCAATAGCCTTTTTCCCACTCGTCGGATTGTATTCGTGGACACCCATGGCGATGCACGATCCAGAGTCCATCTTCCGAAAGGCGACCGACGATCGGCACCTCCGGGATCGAAAGGCAGCATGTTGACCAACGAATATCATCACCGGTCAAAGAGGTGAGTTGAAAACTGCCCGGCACGGTTCGATTGATTCCTTTCAAGGTCCATCGACCCCCTTTGAGCGCCTGTTTGATCAAGGTGCGTGCCCGCGCGGTCTTGACATGCTCCAACCAGGATCGTTGCGGCCAGCCATGTTTAGCCGTCAGAATACGAACGACGTCACCATCTTGCAGAGGATAATCCGCTGCCCGGGGGATTTCGTTGACTTTGGCGCCGATACAGCGATGCCCCAGGTCGGTATGGACCATATAGGCAAAATCCAACACCACCGCCCCCACCGGAAAAGTATGACGGTCTCCCCTGGGGGTGTAGACGTCCAGAAGGTCGGGAAGGACATGCGCATGGACCTCGGACATGCGTAAGTCACTATCTCCCAGGGTAGCCAGCAGCCGCATGTATTTTCCAGGATCCGGTCCACTGACGCCCCATTGGGCCAATACACCCATTCGATTGGCCTGATCGTCAACCCGGCGTACGACCTGGACATTGATGGGATGGCCTTTCCACAGGATACGGCTGGTCAAGGCGCGAAATCCATTGACTCGGGGGGCATTCATATAGTCCCGCACATGTCTGGGTAAAGGACCGAAAAGGGCATGCATCTTCCCCAACACCCTCCAGGCGGCATCATCATCTTCAACGATCAAACGGATACGATACACCGGCCACCCGACACGCATTAACTGACCCGTGCCGGGCTTTTCCGACAGACAAAAAAAGTCGGACAAATTTTTTCCCTCAATGATAAAATCCCGGGCCAGATTCGGACCCAGAATTTGCCGCAGGTGCCTGCTTAACTGATCCATGCTGTCGCGGCCCTGCAAAATCAATTTATCCAAAGTCGCCCTGGATTGTCTGGCTTGAACTGGCATCAAGAAGGGTATAATCCGATCGATGATGGCGTCTGCCAGGGTGATCATACCCAAACGCCGGGCCACGCCTACAAAGATCAGCGATAGACTGGCCTTGTTTTTGGCTTTGTTCAACCCGTGGACATGCAAAGTTTCGGCATTATGATATACATCAAAAGTTTTTATTATCAAAACGCGCAAATCCTTGGATGCAGCCTGCAGAATACGACGGTAGGTGGCAGGGAGATCTCCGGCGCCCGTCTGCAGATTGCGAATTTTCGACAACGCCTGGACCATGCGCAAGACTTCGGGATTGAACTGTTCGATAAGCTGTCTGGCATTGGCCTCTGGGGGGGCATCCTCAAGGGCGTCATGCAGCAAGGCTGCACTGACGGCAATGTCATCATTCAGACCCCAGGAAAGGATGTTCAAAGCCACGCTTAAGCAATGGGTCACATAGGGAGCACCGTCCAGTTTCCTCACCTGTCCGCGATGAAAGACGGTGGCCAAACGGGCAGCCTCAGCGACCTGCAAGCCTGCTTCCTCACCAAGCTTGGCGCGGACAAGATTGATGAGTTCTTCAGTCTGTCGCTCAGGTCTCATGGGGGATTGCTGTAGCCTGGGATCATCTTGGGGGAAACAAAAGCACCGAGGAGAACCACCGTGTCAACTCAACAGGAGCGCAAATCACCTTGAACTCGTTTTCGGGTGTCGTCAAGCCCTGCCAGAAATCCGACCGGCGAAGACTCCATTCCAAGGGCGTGGATAACCAAGGGATACATGCCGCGGAAGGTGAAGTACGGCAGAACTTATTCCGATCCCCCAGTTCGGGAATATTGAAAAAAAAATCCGGGAGATGGCCCACAAAATTTTGATTTTGTTTTTCCTTTCTCTCGCCCCTGACCCGAAAGCAGATTCCCGCGGGCTTATTGCGGGAACCTGGCGCAGGTGCACCCCCTTGGTTGGCCTTTCTGCGCGCTTTGGCAAAGAAAGACCAACGCCTTGTCGGTTGTACCACTTGATAACCGGAAAGAAGTCCCGATTTTGTCGCTCAAACCATGCGGAAATACCGCTTCGGTTGAAGAGGAGAAAAAAAATCTAAGCCCTGGGGGCTATCTCCCAAACCTTCTTTTCAATAATCCCGAACCGGTCAGGATATTAACAGTTGTGTACGGCATGACAAATAACCAACTTTGACACAAAAAATAGGGCGTCAAGAGGTGGGGGAGGGGCAGAAATTCATATCTTTAGGGCTTGGCCCCTAACCCCATTGAGAAAGGTCGGTATCCCTTCTCAAACTTTATGCCGTCGGCCTGATTATCTGATACTTGTAGGCTCCGTGCTTCTTTTCCATGCCGGAATCTGCCGCCGGCAGGACTTGACCCGTTCCTGATCGACGTCCGCCAGGACAAAACCTGGTCCGTCGGGACATTGGGCGACGATGGTTCCCCAAGGTTCCACCACCATGGAATGGCCATGAGTCATCCGCCCGCCGGGATGGCGACCACTTTGCCCGGGGGCAAGCACGTAACAGAAATTTTCGATTGCCCGTGCCCGAAGCAACGGTTCCCAATGAGCCATTCCGGTGATGGCGGTAAAGGCGGAGGGGAGAGTGAACACTGTCGCCCCCATGGCAACGAGAGCCGAAAAAAACTCGGGAAACCGAAGATCGTAACAGATGGCCAGCCCCAACCGACCCCATGGAGTATCACACACGACCGGCTGATGCCCTGCCTGGACGATATTGGATTCCCGATAACTACGATCGTTGGGCAAAAGGACATCGAACAGATGCATCTTGTCGTAGCGCCCGCGAATCTCCCCTTTATCGTCAAAGACAAAACAGGTATTGGTCAGTTTTCCTTCCTCTTCCGTGACGAGGGGAACGGAGCCTCCGACAATCCACACCTGCTTTTTACGAGAAAAATCATGCAAGAATCCCATGGTAGGACCCTCACGGACATCCTCAGCATGTTCCAACTTTTCTTCCTCACTGCTGCCCATATAGGAAAAATTTTCTGGGAGAACCAACAGCTGGGCCCCAGCGGCACAGGCTCGGCGCATGAGCCCTTCCGCCTGACGGAGGTTGTCGGCCCGGTCGGAACCCGAGTTCATTTGGACCACGGCAACGCGGGCGGTCATCAGCATGCCAACAGGGGATCGAGTTGTCCCGCTGCCTCCAGCGCGTACAGATCATCGCAACCACCGACATGTTGGCCGTTGATAAATATCTGGGGCACAGTTTTCTTGCCATTGGCCCGCTGAAGCATTTCATCGCGAAGTTCAGGATTTTTCGTCAGATTGAATTCTCTGTAGCTAACCTTTTTCTTTTCCAACAGCTGTTTGGCCCGAACACAATAGGGGCATACCGTGGTAGAATAAATTTCAATATCAGGCATGTGTTTGTTCTCCCTGAAATAGTTATGATCGGCATGAGCCAGCGTCTCTACTCAATGGTACCATTCAAAACGGTTGACTCAACCGAACGGTGTGCTGCGCCTCTGGGGTGCTGCACCAAGATTAAGCCATGATGACAAACGATTATTCCAATTCATTGGTGGCTCCGTAGACCACCAAAAGGATTTGCCCAAGGAGATGGCCAATCAGGCCACGAATGGTAAGCTCACCCATCCCGTTCGCAATCGTACCCCACTCGCCCAGAGGGGTGAAGGATAGTGAATCGGGATATGATCAAAATCAAGGCTCTAACTATCAATATTCAACACGTGCCAGACAGCAGATCATTACCCTCCCCGCCCCGGCCTCCTTCAAAGCCCGGGTGGCCGACCACACCGTCGATCCCGTGGTAAAAACATCATCAACCAATAAAATTCTACGATTTTCGATCGCCGCCTTCCCGACAACAAAGGCATCATGAACGTTGACCAACCGGGATTTCTGGTTAAGACTGGTTTGCGGTCGGGTCATTTTGGTACGATACAGAAGGTTGGTCACGAGAGGACGGTGGATCTTCCTGGCCACGCGACCCGCCAAGAGGGCCGCCTGATTGTAACCTCGTCGCAACAATCGCAGCGGGTGCAGGGGAACAGGGATCACCATGTCTGGTTCCTCCTCCAACAACTGCGCACCCACCCGACTAAGAAGCAGATTGGTCAAGTTTTCCGACCATTCGGTGCGGTCGGAAAATTTAAAACGCACAATCAAATTAGACAACGGATTCCGGTACAAAAAGGGAAAAAAGGCACGATCTGGCCGCTCGATTTCATAATGGCAGGATCCACACTCCTCGATCGGTCGATCGGTTGAGGTCCCACAGCTTCGACAATAATTTTCCGGCATGGGTGGTAATGCGGAGTAACAATGTTCGCATAAAAATTTGGCATCAGGGATATGACGACCACAGCCGGGACAAAATGAGGGAAAGAGGACGTTGAGTGAACTTCCCACGACCGATTTGCAAACCTGCCGGATGTCGGGCACCACCAACTCCTTAAAATAAACTGCAAGGTCGGCAACACCCCAAAGTATCCCGCTGCCGTGATTCTACCCCCCATTATGGGCGTTGTTATCGGTCATTGTCCACCAACAGGCCAACATGAAACACTCCATCCCCATTCAACCTTGCAACTGCATCCCCCCGTCGCGCGACCGATCCGAATCACCGCGGATGAACCTGGATCGAATATGTCGAGCCTGGGATCGGGCAGGAAATCACTCCGACAGTTTCCCAGACTCCCTTCTGGAGCGCGTTGGAGAACTGTTGGCGGAACGTCTGGAGGAAATTCGATCGCAACCTGAGACCATTCTGGATCTGGGGTGCCGGAATGGGTTGTTTTGGCGTCAATTGCAGCCGACCGGCAAGACAAAACGCCGTATCGTATCGACCACATTGACCTCCAACTCGGCCTTGAGGACGATGCAGGGCGGTCTTTGGCAAAAAATATGGCGAAAACGTCCCGAAGTGATCTGTGCCCACCCCCTCTCCTTGCCATTTGCCAATCAGACTTTCGATGCCGTTGTATCCAACATGATGCTTCACTGGATCAATGACCGCCGCGAGGCATTCAAGGAAATCAGACGGGTGCTCAAGTCGAATGGTGTATTGTTGTTTTCCATTCCCGGCGAAAATACCCTGACCGAATTGCGCCAATCCCTGGCCGAATTGGATCTGCAAAGGGATAATCGGACTTGGCCGCACCTGCTGACATTGCCGTCTTTGCAGGACCTGGGAGATGAACTGCTGACACTGGGATTTCGTTTACCGGTGGTGGATCGGGAAGTGATCCATCCCACCTTTAACAATGTTTGGACTTTGCTCAAACATTTGCGCGCATTGGGTAGCTGTAATCCCTGGGAGGAGCGAAAAAACACCCTGACCGGAAAACAATATTTTTCTGATTTGCAGGATCTTTATCTGGCGCGGCACCATAGTGCCAACCATGCTCTGACAGCAACCGTGGAAATCCTGTTCGGACATGGCTGGCGTGACTAATTCTACCTTGTCACATTCATTAATTGGAATGGATAGCTTATTTTTTATTGATATATGAAAATATTGAAAGAAAAAAGGGGGCTGGGGGATTGCCCCCAGGGTTTTGATTTTGTCTTTCCCGCGCCCCTTCTCCCGAAGCGTTTCT
>JADFZF010000075.1 GCA_015232645.1 Magnetococcales bacterium
ATATCAGTACACTGTCAATGGTTGGCTCAAGTTGATGAATGTAACAAAGTAGAACAAAATCCCGTTCTTCGCCACCTTCCCGCCCGCTACTTCAACATATCATGTCGTTGATGGTCGCACCCCCTTGTCCCACCGCTTAACAGTCGAGTGACACAACCCCGTACCATGCCGCCAAAGGTGGCGCCTCACCGTAAAAGTACTGTAGAAAGAAGGGAAGAAACGTTCCGACGTCCGAAGTGTTCATTGGTCCCTGTCGAGACTGGCCATTCCCGTGGTGTTGGGATCAGGCCCATTTTCGGCATTATGGTCTCAAGTATTCAATCCTCAAGGAAATCATTCATGTCTGCAAACCAAGCCATCATCGAATCTGCCTGGGAGCATCGCAATAACCTGACCGGAACCGAACTGCCCCCAATCAAGGAGGCCGTCACTGCCACCTTGCAGGAGATGGAT
The DNA here is from genome assembly GCA_015232645.1 of Magnetococcales bacterium. GTDB lineage: Bacteria > Pseudomonadota > Magnetococcia > Magnetococcales > UBA8363 > UBA8363. Next base: position 454 of record JADFZF010000075.1, read on the forward strand.
GCAGGACAACGCCGGGTGGCCGAATATCGCCCCGACCAGCCCGGGGCCGTCCACGGTTGGGTGGTCAACCAGTGGTTAAAAAAAGCGGTCCTGCTCTATTTCAAACTGCATGACAACGTCTGCATGGCCAGCGGACCACAGAATCATTTCGACAAAGTCCCCTTGAAAACCTCCCAATGGGAGGCTCCTCGTTTTCGCGAAGGGGGATTTCGCATGGTCCCGGGCGCCACCGTCCGCGCGGGAGCCCACATCGCCCCAGGTGTGGTACTCATGCCTTCCTTTGTCAATATCGGTGCCTTCGTCGATTCCGGCTCCATGATCGATACCTGGGCGACGGTGGGCTCCTGTGCTCAAATCGGCAAAAACGTTCATATCTCCGGAGGCACCGGTATCGGCGGCGTTCTCGAACCCCTCCAGGCCAATCCCGTCATCATCGAGGACGAATGTTTCATCGGCGCCCGCGCCGAGGTGGCTGAAGGGGTAATCGTCGGCCGCGGAGCCGTACTGTCCATGGGGGTTTTTTTGGGGGCATCCACCCGTATCGTCAATCGCGAAACGGGAGCCATTTATCAAGGCTACGTTCCACCCTACTCCGTGGTCGTTTCCGGGACCATGCCCGGAAAACCCTTGCCCAACGGCCAGCCCGGTCCCAACCTGTACTGTGCCGTCATCGTTAAAACCGTGGATGCCCAGACCCGCGCCAAAACCGGGATCAATGAACTGCTCCGAGAATTTTGACCCGAACCATGGCCAAAACAGAACAATTCGCCATGTCACTCACCAACAACCTTTCGGTCGTCGATCTGGCCCGGCAATTGGTCCAGATCGCCTCGGTGGCCCCAGTGGATGGCGGATGCCAGGAGGTGCTCAAATCGCACCTGCACCACCTGGGCTTCACGGTCTACCCGCTTGTTTTTGGTGAAACTCATAATTTCTACGCCCGCCTCGGGCGAAAAGGAAAAAATTTTTGTTTCGCCGGACATACCGACGTTGTTGCCAGTGGTCCAGCCAGCCACTGGCGTTGTCCCCCCTTCAGTGCCCAGCAGCATGAAGGGATGATGATCGGACGGGGGGTGTGCGACATGAAGGGGGCCATCGCCGCCATGGTCGTCGCCGTAGCCCGTCTGCTCCAGAACCACCCCGACCTGATGGACCACAACAGCCTCTCTTTTCTCATCACCGGCGATGAAGAAGGGCAGGCTGTGGATGGCACCGTCAAGGTAGTGCAATGGTGTATTGCCCAAGGGGAACAGTTGGATTATTGCCTGGTGGGCGAGCCCACCAGTGGGCAACGATTGGGCGATTGTCTGAAAAATGGCCGCAGGGGGTCCATCAACGGCCTTCTGACCGTGCATGGCCGACAGGGTCATGTGGCTTATCCCCATTTAGCCCTGAATCCCATCCATCTGGGATTACCGGTGCTCGATGCCCTGACGCACCACCAGTTCGATTCGAGCGACAATCCCCACTTTCCTCCTACCAGTTTTCAATGGACCATGATACAGGCGGGGGATGGCGCCACCAACGTCATCCCTGGGCAGCTCCACGCCCAGTTCAACATACGCTTTTCCACCGAACATACCCCGGAATCCTTGGAAACGTGCATTCGGTCATTCCTGGAACCACTGTATCGGGCTGGCCATCGTTGCGACCTGACTCTTCAGGTGGCGGGCTTGCCGTTCTTGACCCAGGGGGGGGACTTGCTGCAGGCCATTCGGGACAGTATCCATGACCTCCTCGGTATCGCTCCCGAGCTGTCCACAGGCGGCGGTACCTCCGACGCCCGGTTCCTGTCGCAGCATTGCCGGGAGACGATCGAATTCGGCCTCGTGGGGGCCAGCATGCACAAGGTGGACGAGGCGGTGGCTGTCGATGACCTCGAAAAACTGGCGCTGATTTATCAACGTATCTTGGAAAAAATATTCTGTCTCCTTTAAACCCTCACCGACTCAGGGCACAAGAACACCTTTCTCCAACCCATGAACCGATCGAGCTCTTTGAACGGATGGGCCCATCCATCCACAAACCACGATGATCACCCACTCACGTCCGCTGACCCTCCTCCCGCTTGACACCACGAGTTCAGGTCAGAGAAGATGTCCCTTTGGCACCAACAACCTCTACTTTCCCGTACACCCGCCACCATGAAGGTTTGTCGTGCTGCGATCCCTGAAAAAAAACGTCCGCCGTGTCCTGGAGAAGCTGGGAATTCTCACCCCTTACGATCCTCCCAACTATCGTGGGCTCATCTTTGCAGACCTCAAGCGAAGATGGCCTCATCTCCACGGCAAAAAAGTATTGGAGATCGGACCCAAGGACGGCAAGGATTCCGCACGACTGGCCTCACTCGACCCCGAGTCCTTGACCATGATCGATATTCCTTCGGACTATACCCTCAACGTCACCTCCTCCACCATGACCGTGCGCGAAAAGCTGCCACGCTGGTTCCAGGACCTACCCTGCCAAAACAAATCCTACCGAGAAGGAAACATTCTTTACCTGCCCCCTGAAGAACTGTTGCATCTGGGACAATTTGATCTGATCTGGTGTACCGGGGTTCTGTATCACAACCCGGAACCATTGCGTTTCCTCAAGCGTTTGTTTCTCCTCCTCAACTCCGGCGGCCGACTGATACTGGAAACGTCTTTGACCCGGCACCCCCGCCTCAAAAGCCATAATTGTGTAGAAATCCTCTGGCCCAAATCGGAATTATGTCTCCGGGTCGGCGCGGATGATCAACGACTGATTCCAAGCCTGCTGGTTCCGGAAGCGGAGCAATCGCTCTCCATTCAAAGCAACGTCTCGCACCTGCCATCGCGCAAGGCGGTCCTGAGTTGGATGGAGATGTGCGGTTTTAACAACATTGAAGAAATTTCCATCCCCATCCCTGACCAGGCCCGCATGGCGCTGACCGCCATCAAAGGCGACTTTGACGGATTCTCCTACTCCAATCGCGGCCCCTCACCGTCACCTTATACCATCGGCCAATCGCTTTAGGACATCCGGTTGGAGTGCGGACACGCCCGTTTCAATGAACTGGTATCAATAATTGTTTCTCTTTGCCGAACCTCGATGACGATACCAAACAATCCCATGCCGCAATCATCCAACTCTACATAATACAACTGTAATTGCGGACAATAACACCCCATTAAACAACGATAATTTATTGTGTTATCTGATCAATATTGTTTATGATTGTGCAATTTTATATGCTAATTAATTATTATTTGTGTTGCGATATGATTGCGCTTGATTATTCCAATTCCAATCATCTACCATTTAAAAAATTCGTACCAGAGGTCCGAGAAAGGCGCACGATGGTTTTTTGTTGCCATTTTGCCTTGCCACATAGACCATTTTTTTTTTGTGATTTACCAAAAATTATTCTTCCGGTCGGCTTGGAACCCCGGTCCTTTCCGCATGATGACGATGAACAATGGGTCCTTTGGAATACGGCTGGGAATGCGTCAGACATCGGTGTGATCAGCGATTGATATATTTAAATGTGAATTGTTTATATTGTACTCTTGGCGAGAGCCAATTCAGCCATCCTAATCGGCAATGATCACATTTTGGATCCGCCTATGTTTTTGACCAGCCAAGAGCCTCGTGAACCGTTTGGGGAACGCTTATGATGAACGAGAATGATGGCGATGTTAATAATAAGCTTGACCATATACTATCGTTGATCAATTCCAATGAAAAAAGATTCAGCACGCTGGAAGAATCCCTTGGGGCGATCTGCAAACGTTTCCAAGCCCTCATCGGCATCAAGGACGTCGAAAATCTGGAATTCATGGAACGTCTCTCCATCCGTGATAGAAGAGAAAAAGAACTAACGGACGAGCTGGAAAGGTCGCGACTGATTACCTCAGCCCTGACCAGTTGCAACAAGGCTCTGGCCTATGCTGAAACCGAGGAACAATTCCTGATACAAGTGTGTGATTTTATAGTAAAAAGCGGAAGTTTTTCCATGGTATGGATCGGTTATGCCCTGGATGACAGCAACAAAAGCATTCAGCCCGTGGCCCACGGCGGCTTCGATAAAGGCTACCTTCCACTCCTGAACCTGACCTGGTCCGATTCTCCCCGTGGCCAAGGCCCGACTGGGCGGGCCATACGCAACCGACAACCCGAACTGTCTCGCAACATCATCGATGATGAGAGTTTTTCCCCCTGGCGTTCCGAAGCCATCAAACGGGGATATGCCTCCTCCTTGTCCCTACCCCTGATTCTTCCAAACGATCAAATCCTCGGTGCGTTGAACCTCTATTCCAATAAAATTGATTATTTTTCTGATGATGAGGTGCATGTTCTCTTCAACATGGCCCGTGATATCGCCTTCGGCATTCATTCGCTGCGCGATATCCAAAAAAATCGTGAACAATCTCTTAAACACCAACGAGATTACAAATCAAGAATCGCGATCTCCGCCTTGTTGGAAACATCGATTCAGGCCATGACCCTGCAACAGCAATTGGAAGCGGCCATGGATATCATCATCTCCGTCCCCTGGCTGACCATCCTTCCCAAGGGAAGCATATTCCTGGCCGACGATGCCCAAAAGAAACTCAATCTGGCGGTACAAAGAAATCTTTCCACCCCTCTGCTGGAACTATGCAAACAAATCGATTACGGTTTTTGCCTCTGTGGTCGGGCGGCCAAGGAACGAGCGGTGATCTTTTGCTCTGCCATAGACGAAAGACATGATGTCACCTTCGATGGCATCAAACCCCATGGGCATTTTTGCATTCCCATTGAATCATTAGGCAAGCTGCTGGGGGTGCTCAACCTGTACGTAGCCCATGGCCATGACCGGGATGAAGATGAACAACATTTCCTCGTGACCTTCGCCAATACCCTGGCGGGCATCATCGAACGAAAAAAAGCGGAAGAAAAAATTGCCCGCATGGCTCGGACCGACACCCTGACCCAATTGCCCAATCGGGCCGCCTTCATGGAACGATTGCAACAGGAAATCATCCGTGCCAAACGCCAAAATGAACAGTTTGCGGTCTTGTTCATCGACCTGGATGGTTTCAAAAAAGTCAACGACAATCACGGACATCAGATCGGTGACGAACTGCTGCGCCAAGTCAGCAAAAGAATCAGCGAATGTCTGCGTGAAAGTGACGTCATCGGTCGGTTGGGGGGGGATGAATTCTGTTTGATCCTACCCGATATCTCCTTACGCAGCGATGCCATCAAGGTGGCCAACAAGATCATCCACTTCATCAACAATCCATTTTCCATCGACACTCTATCCCCCAAAGTCGGGGCCAGCATCGGTATCAGCATGTATCCGGAACATGGCGCCGATAGCGAAGTTCTGTTGCGCAAGGCCGACCTGTCGTTGTATGCGGTCAAACAATGCGGTCGCAATCATTGCCTGATCTACACGACTGATTTTGAGGATATTCTGATCTGATTCACACTTCAGGGTACCAGAATGCCCACAACGGCGCCGGTCATGCATGTGGCAAGGGTCCCGCCGATGATGGAGCGCAATCCCAACTTGACCACCTCTCCCTTGCGCTCCGGAATCATGACCCCCAGACCGCCGATCAGAATACCCAGGCTTCCCAGGTTGGCAAATCCACATAAAGCGTACATCATGATCAACCGACTGCCATCGCTGAGCTGTTCCTTGGGAATCTTGGCCAGGTCAAGATAGGCGATGAATTCATTCAGGATGGTTTTGGTGCCCAACAATGCCCCAGCCACTTGAGCCTCCTGCCAAGGGACCCCCATCAGCCAGGCCACCGGAGACAGGCACCAACCCAACACCCGTTGCAGCGTCAACGCGCTCCCCTGGACATGCGGCATCAGGGCCATCCCCTGGTTGATCAAGGAGACCAATGCTACCAATACGATCAACATGGCGACGATATTGACCAATAATGTCACTCCATCGCCGGTTCCTTTGACAATGGCATCCATGGACCCGGAAGCGCTTGATCTGACCATTTCCTTCCCCGCCGTCTCGGGTCCCGATGGCGGCACCATGATCAGCGACACCATCAGTGCCGCTGGAATGCTGATAATCGAGGCTGTCAGGATATGGCCCATGGCACCGGGAATCACCGGTTCAAGGATGGTGGCGTACAACACCATCATGGTCCCGGCGATGGTAGCCATGCCACAGGTCATCACCGCAAACAGTTCCGACCGGCTCATACGTGCCAGATAGGGACGAATCAAAAGCGGAGCTTCGACCATCCCGACAAAAATGGTCATGGCCGCTCCCAAACCCACCGCCCCCCCCACCCCCAGACTCTTTTGCAGCAGCCTGGAGATCCCTTGGACGATCCACGGCAGGATGCGCCAGTAATAGAGCAATTCCGACAATGCGCTCACCAGAAGCACCAGAGGCAAAGCCTGAAACGCCAGGATGAACGTGCTGCCTGTTTCGGCTTTGACAAAAGGAGACGCCCCTCCCCCCAGATAGCCAAAAACGAATCCTGTCCCCTCCCCGATGGCATTTTGCAGGGCGATTACCCCTTCGTTAAGCAGAAGAAACGCCGCTCGGGCCAGGGGAAATTTGAGCAATACAAGACCTATGCCCAATTGTAACCCGGCTCCCGCAGCCAACAGCCGCCAAGAAAATCGGCGCCGGTCTTCGCTCAATAGCCAGGAAATGGCCGTCAAGGCCAACAATCCAAAAATGCCATGCATCATCGCCGTGGTCTTCTTTTCATCCTGCGATCCGCGCCCGTGACCTCAACTTCGGGCTGGCCATCCCGCCCGTGGGGGAAGCCCGCTACAATCGACAACGGCGGCTTGACCGAAGCTTGCCGCATATGTTGCTCGAAGGCCTCCACCGGCAAAGGCCGGCTGAAATAATACCCCTGAACGATATCACACCCTTCATTCATTAAAAATTCCCATTGCTTGGCATCTTCCACCCCCTCGGCCACCACCGAAAGCCCCAGGCTGTGAGCCAGACCGATAAAGGTTCTGACGATGATCCCATCATCGGCATCTTCCACACAGTTGCTCACGAAGGAACGATCAATTTTCAGGGTATCAATAGGAAATCGACGTAAATAATTCAGGGAAGAAAATCCGGTCCCAAAGTCGTCGATGGCCAACTGAAAATTTTCCTCGGAGAGGGTTTGCAACTTGTGGAAGGTCTCCTCCACATTCCCCATGGCAATGGTTTCGGTCAGTTCAAGCTCCAGCCAATGATGTTCCACACCCGATTCATGCACCACATGGATGACTCGATCGATAAAATCGGGCTGCTTGAATTGGATACCAGACAGGTTGACAGCGATACGCAACGGTGGCAAACCCTGCTGCCTCCAGGCGGCGATCTGCTGGCAAGCGGCCTTCAAAGCCCACTGACCCAAGGGTATGATCAAGCCGGTCTCTTCTGCCAGGGGAATGAAATCTCCAGGAGCGATCATGCCATGGACCGGATGCCGCCAGCGCAGCAGTGCCTCGGCTCCGGCCAGAAAACCGGTGGCCATCTCCACCTGGGGTTGGTAATAAAGGACAAACTCGCCTCTTTCCAGAGCGGTGCGCAAGCTGGTTTCCAAACGCATACGCGCCATGGTGGCTATATTGAGATCATTTCGATAAAACTGAAAATTGTTCCGCCCCTGTTCCTTGGCGTGATACATCGCCACATCGGTGTTGCGCAACAGGGTTTTGACATCGACGCCATCCAATGGCGATACCCCAATGCCGATACTGGCACCAACAAAAAACTCCAGGGCGTCGTCGCCGTCGATGATGAACGGTTCCCCGAGGGCGTCCAGCAAGGCCTGCGCCGCATGGGCCGCGTCCCGTGCATAATACAGATCTGGCATGATAAATCCGAATGAATCCCCCCCCAACCGGGCCATGATGACATTTTTTGGCAAAACTTCCTGTAAACGGCGGCTGACGCGAATCAACAGTTGATCGCCTTTATCATGTCCCAGGGTATCGTTGACCACCTTGAAGCGATCTATATCCAACACCATGACCCCAACGCGCGTCGAATGGTCCAGATTTTCCATCAACACCTGGGCCAACCGTTCCTGGAAAAAATGGCGATTGGGCAGGTCGGTCAGGGAGTCGTGCCCCCGAAGATAGGCAAAATTAGCTTCCGATTCCCGCAGGGCAGTCAGATCGGAATACAGACACACATAGCTTTCCACCCGACCATCGGACCCCAGAATGCTGTTGATGGTCACCCATTGAGAAATGATCGACCCATCCTGGTGTCGATTATTGAACTCTCCCTGCCATTTACCCTCTGACAACAAACTTTGCCAGAACATGGCATAAAAAGTGGCATCATGGTGTCCGGAGCGCAAAAGGCGCATGTTGCGGCCGATCACCTCGGAGGCCAAATACCCAGTGATTTTGGTGAAGGCAGGATTGACCGACTGAATATTGCCGTGGATATCGGTGACGGCAATCCCTTCGGTGGTGTTGTCAAACACGCTGGCCGCCAGATAGAGGCGGCGTTCATGATCAATTTCCCGCAGCAGATGCGTGACCCGGTTACGGAGGATAGCCCAGTTCACCGGTTTGGTGATGAAATCGACCGCCCCATGGGCATAGGCCCGGTCGACCGATTCATCATCATGCAAACCGGTGATCATCAGCACCGGAATACGTTGCGCCTCTTGTTTGCTTTTGATCGCCGTCAGGGTGGCAAAACCGTCCATCCCTGGCATCCGGGCATCCAGAAGAATGATATCGGGCAGACATCGGTCAAGCTCCTCCAGAACTCTGACACCGTTCTCCAAACCGACCGCCGCAAAACCCTGCTTTTCCAAAAACCGACCGAGTGTCAGGCGGACGACAGCATCATCGTCCACCACAAAAAAAAGCGGTTTTCTGTTCATTACCTTCCCATCCCCGCCAAACCCAAGGATCGTCGATCCTCCTCCCTGACATGGCATGGTGTCATCGGTGACCGTCCCCGACCGCGCCCAGGTCTTGCGGCACGACAAGTTCACAGATGATACAGACCAACCTCGCCATCGGTATCATCATAGACCATCACCGTTGCGTATCCGCCAAATCCATGGGCCGTTCCAGGGTTGAGCACCCGCGTCCGGCCTATCCATTCATCGCGCGGCGAGTGGGTATGACCCAAGGCGACCAGATCAAATTGACCGCCATGAATCAGGGCGTCCCTTAGTGTTGGAATTGTACCATGATACGACACCCCCTTGCCGCCAAAAAATGCAAATTCTCCGACCTGCCCCATCAAAACACCGCCAATGCTGGCAAATGCCCGGTTCAAACCAAGGATTTCTCCATCGTTATTGCCCAACACACCACAAACGTTCATCCCTTCCATGGCCAATACCGACTTGGGAGAACCATAATCCCCCAAATGCAGTACCCGTTCTACCCCCTGGCGTTGGAACAAATCCATGGCCCGGCGGATATGGACCAGATGGTCATGAGTATCCGAAATCAAACCCCATTTCACGGCATTATCCCTGGCTATAAGTAATCATTGATATGTCCCGCGGAGCGCACGGGAAAAACCCGATCGCGATCAAAACCGAACCATTCCTTAAGCAGATTGGCCAGTTGGGTATCCATGGTTCGGCCCGCGCTCAGAGTTCCCCGTAATTGATAGCGGCCATCGGCGAATATTTTGGCCACCAACAGGGTGCGCAACGCCCCATCCCTGTCCTTGATACGCACCAACGCCTCCCCATCCACCCCCAGCATGGCCTCCAAGGAATAGCCGCCCAACACCTTCTTCCACGGGGGGCCGATGACCACATCTTGCACCCTCCCCCCCGCATCGATGGCAACGATCCACCCCCGGCGGTCCACCGCCAAATCCTTGATGTGGGCCTCGACATGACCGGTCAATTCTACCGGAACGCGAACCGTGATCGGGGTCAACGAAGCGATGGGGCTGGAGAAGGTTAAATCTTTAATCCGAAGGCTCATCTCCATGAACGCTGGAATGATCGATCCCCGCAAATGAAAGTCCTGATCACCATCCAGGGAAAAATCGACCCGCGGCGCCCAATCCAACAGGGAATCGCCACGGACTTTCCACTGCAACGGTCCCAAAACGAAATGGAACAGGGTCATTCTGCCTACGCGACCCGACCAGATGGTACCGGTCATATCCTCCAGAACCAATACCGATGGGTCAACCCTGATCGCCGACCAGGGCAGGGCGGCCGGGAGAGAAATAATTAAAAATAATAGGTAGCTTGACAGTCCCAGCGCCAAATAGTGCCTAATCCCCATCAGCCACCACTGCGACCCAGTACCAACCGCACACGCACCTTGCCCAGCTCCTGTTCACGTTCCAGAGAGGCCGTATGCACAACCACTCCTTTGGAATGCAGCTCAATCATCCATGCGACCAAGCTATGAAATGGTGCCGCCTCCAGCTTGACGACCACCTGATCGTTCCCCGAGGATTCAACCCCCTTGAAAGCACTCCCCAATCCCCCTCGGCGCAGGCTCTCCTCGACAAAGGCGGCCAAAGTACCGGAAAAACCGGCGCTTCCCTGATTCCCGTCACCAAGGACCGACTGCAACCCCCTGGCCTCTGCCGCCTTGGATTGCATCCAGGCCAAATCTTCCAGGCCCGTCTGCACCCGACCTCGTGCCCCCTCCAGGCGTTGAATGAACGGTGACCAGAGCAGGGTATAACCCAGCATCACCAGCAACATCACGCCGCCGGCCACAACCGTCCGGCGTTCCCGCGCTCCGAGATTTCTCCAGGCCTCTCTCCAATCCGCCATCCCGCTCATCCGCTACATCTCTCCAATATCGATCTGTCCTTCCACACCATCATTGCCACGATCGGCTTTGCGCAAGACGGCATGCAATCCCTGCTGTTTGGTCAAGTGATCCACCATTTTTTCCAACCGTTCCTTGTCAGAGCTTTTGACGGTGAGTCCTAAAACACCATCGTGATAACCCACCCGGCTGAACAATAATCCCGGTTCTCCTTTGGTGACCAGACCCACCTTGGTCAGCCATTCCAAGAATCCCCCCTTCACCCCTTTACCTTCCCGGGCTTTCAATTCGGCCAGACGCTGAGTCATCTGCGCCTTGGGATTGACGATCACCCGCATATCGGGAAAAGCACCGGTCAAGACGGTCTTGATCTGTTCTTTCAAAGCCATCTCACGTTTTTCCAAATAGGCCAATTCCACCTGACCAACAACCAGGCGGATCACCAGCCACACTACCAGCAGCCCCAAACTCCAACCAGCCTGTTTCCACCCCCCCCCCAACAACCCCGCCCCCCGATA
>JADFZF010000076.1 GCA_015232645.1 Magnetococcales bacterium
TTGGGAGGATCAAAATGCCTGAAACCGTGACCGTTGAAGATGTCTGGAAAGCTTTTCTGGAAACAGACCGCAAAATGCAGGAAACAGACCGCATCATACGGGAAAGTAATCGCGAATTGCGGGAAATGATTGCCGAAACCGGTCGTCAAATGCGCGAAATGAACGCAGAGACAGATCGCATGATGCAGGAAACAGATCGCATGATGCAGGAAACAGATCGCAAGATGCAGGAAACAGACCGCAAGATGCAGGAAACAGACCGCAAAATGCAGGAAACAGACCGCAAAATGCAGGAAACAGATCGCATCGTGAAACAAGTTTCACGGCAGATTGGCCAATTGGGTGGTCGCCTTGGAGAATTTGTCGAGGGACTGGTCAAACCAGCCTGTATCAGCATGTTCAGGGCGCGCGGTATTCCAGTGGATGAAGTGTATTCCCGGGTCATCAGGGAACTGGAGAACCAGCGGGTGGTGGAAATCGACCTGCTGGCAGCCAATACGGTGGCCGCCATTCCCATCGAGGTCAAAAGCCACCTCAGAGTCGAAGATGTGCGCCACCACCTCGCCCGCCTGGATCAGTTCAAGAGCCTGTTTCCACGTTACGCCTCTTGCCAGGTCTACGGTGCAGTGGCCGGAATGGTCATCGCCGCCGAAGCCGATCAATTCGCCATGAACCAGGGCCTGTTTGTCATCGTCCAGTCCGGAGAGAGTGTCAGATTGGCCAACAAACCGGATTTCAAGCCAAAAATCTGGTAGGCAATCCTGCATCAAGATCAAAATCGCCGGCACCCGAACACACGGTTCACTGGCCCGGGGAGTGCCCGGAAACAGCACCAGGAGGCAAGGCACGAAACCGCTCCCGAAAGAGGGTGACATAGCGTTGGGTGGCTTCCTGGACGGCTTTTTGGAAGGTGTCGTGGGTATTGCCGGAATGTTCCGGATAGGTCAGGGTTCGGGACATGGGGACCAGGGCACCGCTTTTATCATTGTCAAAAAAGGCCCGCATGGTTTCGATTCCCCCCCCCTGGAACCCCACACCGGGAGCCAGGATAATGGCGCGAGGCATCAGTTTACGCAGGCGTTCGGCCTCTTCGGGGAAGGTGGCCCCGACCACGCCACCGGCCAGGCCATAACCACTTTTTCCCATGGTTTTTTTGGCCCAATCGTTCACGAGTCTGGCGATACGGTCGGCGACGGTTTCGGAGCGGCCGGTTTTGGCCCCCATGAAGAGACCGGAACCGGGATTGGAAGTTTTGACCAGGAAAAAGACCCCCTTGCCATGGTCGATGGCCAGCCGCAAGAAAGGTTCGATGGCATCTTCGCCCATGAACGGATTGACGGTGATGCAATCCGCTCCCAGATCGGAGCTGCCCATCCGTCCCCCTCCCAGGGAACCACCACCGGCCAGATATCCCCGGGCATAGGCCAGGGATGTGGAGCCGATATCTCCCCGTTTGACATCCAGGATCAGGGGCAGTTGCATGGTGCGGGCCAGGGCCATGACATCGGCCAGGGCCAGCAGACCGACTGTTCCAAATTGTTCGAAGAAGGCAGACTGGAATTTGACGCCGCAGACCATTTCCCCGGAGGCTTCCAAAACCAGACGGCAGAAGGTCGTCAAGGCGGAACGGATGGTGACCGGGTCGGAGTCCGTCGGGCGTAAAAACGTGGGCATCTGGTCAAAGTCGGGATCGATGCCAACCACCAGCGGCGAAGTGGCCTTGGCCCGGGCCAATATCTGATCGGCAAAATGGTCGGTCATGGGGTGGCCGGGGTCTCTTTACCTGTTGTCGGGCCCGACTTTTTGTCGAGGGAAAGATCCATGGAGCCGGTTGATGCAGCCCTGGACGATCCACTGGTACCAGAAGCACCGAATTTCGCTTCCATCTTGGCCAAAAGCCCGGCAGGTCCCTCCTTGCTCAGGATGGATTGAAACTGGGAACGGTAGTTGTTGATGAGACTGACCCCTTCGATGATGATATCGAAGACTTCCCACTTTCCCTCCTTCGAAGGTGTCATCCGGTAAAACATTTTATATTCCTGTCCTTTGGCATGGACGAGGCTTTCCACCCGGGTGATGGTGGGGCTTTCCAGGATTTCCTTGTTGAACATGACCTTTTCCCCCTGATACCCCTCGATTTTGGCCAGGTAGGTATCTTCGAGGACCATTTTGAAAAGATCACTGAAACGTTGTTGTTGTTGCGGGGTGAACTCTCGCCAACGCGGACCGACGGCACCACGGGCCATGAGGAAAAAATTGAATTGCTGGTAGACCAGTTTTCTGAGGGATTCGCGTCGTATCTCGCGTTTTTCCGGGGAGTTGTATTGGGGATCCTTGAGAATATCGATGATCTGTTCGATGGTTTTTTGAAGGGATGCCATGGCTCCGGCGGGGGTGGATGAGTCAGCCGGCGCGAGTCCAGGCAACAAAGAGAGAACAAAAACAAGAACGACTGTTGCCGTCAGGGACGCATAACGGAACCGGATTGTGGACATGGTTGTATTCCTTGACTGAAAGCAATTATTTGACGCTGCCATGGATGAACTGACTGATGAGTTCCTCGAAATCGATGGCGGGTTCGGTTTGGACCAGACGGTCGCCGGATTTCAGCAGGGTATCGGAAGCACCGGGAGAAATTTTGACGAAGCGGTCGCCGATCAGGCCTTTGGTGCGCACCGAGGCGATGGCATCTTCCTGGATGGCGACATTGGTGCGAATTTTCATGGTCACCAGGGCATCCATCTGTTTGGTATCCAGTTCGATCTGGTTGACCCGGCCCACTTCGACACCGGATATTTCGACGGCGGCTCCGCTTCTGAGTCCGGAAATGGAGGTAAAATGGGCATGGATCGTCATGAAGTTGCCTCCCACAAGTTCCATGCGGGCCATTTTGATGGAGAGCCATCCCAGGGCCAGAATGCCTATCAGGACGAAAATACCGACTGCCAGTTCCAATTTGACGGATTGTGTTGTCATCGACGACCTTCCCCAGGATTTCAGATAACCTTGATCGGTCCTGTCAGGTTTCCATTGATAAATTGTTTAATGACCGGATGTTGCGATTCCATGACCACGACCGAGGGACCGGATTCCAGAATTTTTCCCTCGTGGAGTACGAGAACATGATGGCACCAGTTGAAGATTTGCGGAATGGCATGGCTGATGATCACCATGGTGTAACGGGCACGCATGAAAGTATCACAGATGAGATGGTGGATGGCATTTTCGATGATGGGATCCAGACCGGCGGTTGGTTCATCGAGAAGAATGATTTCGGGTTGGGTAACCAGTGCCCGTGCCAGGGCCACCCGTTTCATCATACCGCCGCTCAACTCGTCCGGAAACTTGGCATCCATGCCGGACAAGCCGACTTGTGCCAGGGTTTTGCGAACCATTTTGGCAATGGTTTCGGGATCGTGGCGGGTTTTTTCCCGTAACGGGAAGGCCACATTGTCGAAGACGTTCATGGAATCGAAAAGCGCACTGCCCTGGAACAGCATGCTGAAACGTTCTCGCACGCGCAGGAGTTGTTTTTTAGTCAGGCTGCCCAACTCCTGATCGCCAACGAAGACCTGGCCCCGATCCGGGGCCATGAGGCCGATCATATGTTTGAGGGAGACGCTTTTTCCTCCGCCGCTGACGCCGATGATGGCCGTGATTTTGCCTTGGGGGATTTCCAGATCGACCCGATCCAGAACCTTGCGGCCATCGAGGGTTTTTTCCACGCCGGCAAAACGGATGGCGGTGGGAGGCAGGGGTTGAGCGGCATACTCTTTGCGTTCTTCGAAGAACTTGGCAACCAGGAACGCCATCAGCTCGGGTTGGGAAATGATGCCTTCACGGACAAGAATTTCACCGATGAGATCGGGTTCGATCTGTTTGGACTGGTGGGCCAGAGCTGCCTCGACATGGTTGAGGGAGATTTGTCCCGCCTTGACGAGCATTTCGCCGATTGGCCAGGGAGATTCAGTCAAGTTTGTGGTCTTATCTTGGGGAGGCAAGGGAAATCTCCTGGACCTAGAGCATGACCGAGGTGATGAAATAATCCCAGATCAGGACCAGGACCGACGTGAGGACCACAGCCGACGTAATGGAGCGTCCCACGCCTTCCGCGCCCCGGGTGGTAAAATAGCCCATATAGGTACAGACCCAGGCCACGATCAGTCCGAAACTGAACGATTTGATGATGCTGATATAGATATCCTTGGCTGCCAGTTTGGATTCGATGCCCCCCCAATAGGTGCCGCTGGACATGCCCAGGAGCTGCACGGCGACCAAGTAGCCGCCGAAGATTCCCACCACGTTGAAGATGGCGGTCAGGACGGGCAGGGTGATCAGGCTGGCTTCCACTCTGGGTGCGATGAGATATTTGAGGGGATTGATGCCCATGGATTCGAGGGCGTCGATCTGTTCCTTGATGCGCATGACGCCCAGCTCGCCTGCCATGGCCGACCCGGCGCGTCCGGTCACCATCAGGGCGGTAAGAACTGGTCCCAGTTCCTGGACGATGGCGAGGGCCACCATGGGTCCCACCATTCCTTCGGAACCGAAGCGCGAGAGGATGTAGTAGCCTTGCAGGGCCAGGACCATGCCGGCGAACGCCGCTGTCAACACAATGACAAAAAGCGAGTGAATACCAATAAAAACAATCTGTTTAAGCAAATTATCCAGGCGATAGGGTGGCCGCACGACCCCAAACAGGGACGTCAACAGGAACAGAAACATGTGCCCCATCCTCCAGAATCTTTGGAGAGAGGTGCGACCAAGCTTGCGAAGCATCGGGATCATGGAGGAAAATGTACGCCGCGACTGGGTAAGGGTTGGCGAAACCGGACATCGGCATCCGGAGCGGTTTGCAAACCAGCGGATTATCACTCATCATTATCCCTCTCTGCAAGGTGCAGAGAAGATTTCCTCCCCTCAGGCAATATCAACATTTCGAGGATGGTTGCATGAAAATTCGGAAGCAGCGTCTGATGTTGTGGACAGTTGCCCTTCTTTTGGCCACTGGGCCGGTGGATGGGCGGGCCGGTTCTGGAACCCCCTCTGGAAAAGAACAAAACACACTGGACGACAGCGTCTGGTCTGCTGAAGAACAAAAACAAGGATCTCAGGTGGTATCCGATCCGTTGGAACCCTGGAACAGGGCCATGTTCACCTTCAACGACAAAGCCTCGGCCTGGGTTTTGGAGCCTCTGGCGGAAGGCTACAAGGCTCTGATTCCGGAAGGGGGGCGAATTGCCGTGAACAATGTCTTTCACAATCTGAAGGCACCCATCCATTTTACCAATGCCTTGTTGCAGGGCAAAGGACAGGCTGCCGGCGAGGAGCTGGGACGCTTTGTGATCAACACCACCCTGGGCGTGGCCGGTCTGTTCGATGTGGCGGCCCTGCACTTCAACCTCCACAGTAGCGATGAAGATTTGGGCCAGACATTGGGTCATTATGGAGTTGGCGACAAACTTTATCTGGTCTGGCCGATTTTCGGACCTTCCAATGCACGGGATACGGTCGGGGATATCGGCGACTGGTTTCTGGATCCCCTGAACTACAAACCCACCGATTTTTGGGATCAGACCGGCATCAAACTCTACTCCAGAGTCAACGAAACCTCTCTCCGCCTGGAAGAGTTCCAGACCCTGCGCACGGCAACCCTGGATCCCTACATCGCCCTGCGCAATGGATATATCCAGAAACGGCAGGAAAAAGTGGCCCATTGATCACCCCAGAACCCTGAAGCCTGTACCCAGATGCGTTCCAGTAGCAAGGAAACCTCGTTACCGCTGGCGATCCTCGTATTGGTATTGTTGCTGGTGGGTTGCAGCAGATCCGCCCCGGACAAAATGCCTGCGGGTCCGGAAAATTCCAATTTTACCTGGCCCGATCTGGCCAAGACCGATGTCAACCTGTTTGTCGAAACCAACCAGCATGATGTCATGGGTTACCTCAAACAGTTGATGATCAAGCTTTACCGGCGCAATCCAAACCAATTGCAACGGGGTACCGTTCATCAGGCCGAGGCCAATGTCGGACGGGTTTTTGGGACCTTTCACAACTGGGAATTTGCCGAACTCAACAATGTCAAGGGCGTTGACTGTATTCGCATGGCATTTCAGGAATCCTTCACCGGTGACCGGGTCCTGGCCTACACGGTCGGGCTGGGATCCATGATCATGGCATC
The DNA here is from genome assembly GCA_015232645.1 of Magnetococcales bacterium. GTDB lineage: Bacteria > Pseudomonadota > Magnetococcia > Magnetococcales > UBA8363 > UBA8363. Next base: position 6,182 of record JADFZF010000076.1, read on the forward strand.
CTACGAAAACAAGCGGGAATTTTATGTCCTGGACACTCTGGACCCGCAAAAATTGTACAACAGTGCCCGTAACCTGGAACTGGCCCTGTGGCTCTTGACGCATGACCGGGATTCCCATGGCAATCTGTTCCTGCTCAGCAATGAAAGCGAAGGCACCGTCCGCAACCTCAGCTACGAGCGTCTGTTTGGTAAAATGATTGGCCTGCAAGACGCCCTGTCGCGGGTCGTGGCGCAAAAGACCAAACGGCTGATCAAACAGGCCCTGCAATTTTTGATTTTCCTGCCCATCTGATCAAGAGTCTCCCCGGCAATTTCTGGAATTCCCGCCCTTCTGATCAGACATGCACCTCCTTCCGTCACCGGATCCATGCACCTCCTTCCGTCACCGGATCCATGCACCTCCTTCCGTCACCGGATCCATGCACCTCCTTCCGTCACCGGATCCATGCACCTCCTTCCGTCACCGGATTGCAGGAATTGACGCAGTCCATTGACTTCATCCATTCCGGGCAGGAAATACAACACAACCGGCAACCGAAACATTGAGATTGACGCAATGCGCGTCTATACTCTTCGGGAGTATTTTGTACCCTGTTTTGTTTTTGCTGATTTCTGTTATCTTTCAACTGGTTTTTGATACCTCGCAGCGGGTTTCGCCTTCTTTTTACCGGCTGCCGTTGCCTGTCCGCCGGCTTCCGTTGCTTTTCAGCAGGTTTCTGTCACCTTTCAGCGGGTTTATGGAACATGCATGTGATAAGATGGTTTTATGGTCTCCCACTTCTGCTGGCCTGTACACTCTTCGGCTGGACATCCTTGATGCCATTGGCCATGGCCGGAGAACTGGACGACATTCAGTCACTTGTCGAAAAGAGGCAGTTTCCGGCGGCCATGAGTCGTCTCACCAATTACTTGAAAAACAATCCAAAAGACGCCCAGGCCCGGTTTTTCAAAGGGTTGATTCTGGCCGAGGAACAAAAACAGTCCGAGGCCATTCAGGTTTTTCAGGAACTGACCGAGGAATTTCCGGACCGTCCTGAGCCGTTCAACAATCTTGCCGTGCTGTATGCGGAACAGGGGCATTTGGAAAAGGCCCGCGACATTCTGCTCAGGGCCATCAATTCCAAACCTGGCTATGCCACGGCCCGCGAAAATCTCGGGGATATCTATGCTAAACTGGCCTCACAGTCTTACCGAAAAGCCTTGCAAATCAATCGGGAAAACCCTGTAACCGAGGCCAAGCTTGCCCTGGTGCGCACGCTTTTCGTAGCTTCAGGCTCCGGCCCAGGGACCACACCAGGCCTGCCCCACTCCTCCGAGGAGCTGTTGCGCAAGGCACGCAACGAAGCCCTGGAAAAGGTTCGGGCTGAAAACATGGACAAGCTCCGTGCAGAAGCCATCAGTCAGGTACGTGCCGAAATTCTTGAACAGGTCCGTACCGAGCTGCGCCAAAAGCTCCATGCTGAAATTGTGGCCCAGGTGCGAGCCACGGAAATGGAAAAAATTCGCGCCGAGGCCGTGACGCTTGCCCGCAACGATGAACACGAACGGGCTGACGCCGAAGTCCAGGAACGGACCCGATCCGAAATCGAAGCCAAGGCGCGTGCCGAGAAAGAAAAAGCCGATCTGCTGGCACAACAAACCAGAGATAAAAAAGCCACACTTGAGCCAAAAATCGATAAATCACCCCCCATCCTGAAAAAAGAAACCAAAGAAGATGCCAAGGAAAAGGCCAAGGAAAAAGCCATCAAGGATGAAGCCCCAACTGCCATGAAACAACTTGCCAAAGGTCAGATCAAAACGCCGGATCAGGCTGTTCGCACGGCCAATATGACCATGATTGATCAGGTTTTCGAGGCCGTTGAAAAAGAAAACCGGGATCCAAAAGTGAACGACCAGGGCGATAAACAATCAGCAAAAGACAAAGACAAAGACAAAAGCCAAGACAAGAAAAAATCCAAGGACAATGAGCCGGATCACAATCAAACTACCGGGAATCAGGCCCAACAAACGCAACTCGTCGAAAAGGCCGTGCGCGGCTGGGCCGAAGCCTGGTCGGGAAAACAGGTTCCCAGATATCTGGCCTCCTATACTCGGGATTTTCGTCTGCCGGCAGGATTTTCCCGGCGCGACGATTGGAAAAACAAGCGCAAATATTTGATCGAAAATGCACAATCCATCCAGGTCGGCCTGGATGACATTCAAATTCGCATGGAAAATCAGGGTCTTGCCAAAGTCAGCTTCATTCAGAGTTACCGCTCTGACAAATATCAGGATGTCGTGCGCAAATCCATTCTGATGAAAAAAGAAGGCAACGAGTGGAAGATTTTTCAGGAAGGGGTGGATGGGTAAAGTCTGCCGCAAGGCACCGACTGGTTTGCTGATACTCCTGGGGGGAATATTCCTGAGTGGTGCTTGGGGTCTTGTCTGGGCTGAATCCCTGAATCCCTTTTCCCCACTGGACTATCTTTCTGCAACCGAACGGTCACTTATCAAGGGACTGGAAGCAGTCCTGCGCCATGACCTGGATGGTGCCCTGCGGGAAATCAGCGAATTGACCCGGCAAAGGCCTGATTTTCGCCTGGCACACCTCATTCAGGGGGATCTGCTCATGGCCAAGGCAGGAGACCTGCGTGGTTTTGGCCATGGTCAGGAGAATGATCCCGAGGTCATGCATCTTCTGGATGAGGCCCGGGTTCGCATCCACAATTATCTGGACTCCCCCCCCAAGGATGCCATTCCCCAGAATTTGATCTATCTGGCACATGCCCAGGGCAATGCCATCGTGGTGGACATCACCCGGTCACGTCTGTATCTTTTTCGACGGGTCAGTGGTCGCCCCGAGCTGATTGCCAATTACTATATTTCCAGTGGCAAAAACGGATCCGGGAAAATATTGAAGGGGGATAAAAAGACCCCGGTTGGGCTGTACTTCATCACCGACTATCTGCCCGGCTACAAACTCCCCCCCATGTATGGTCTGGGTGCCATGCCGATCAACTATCCCAATGAATGGGACCGGCTCCTCAAAAAAACCGGCGACGGCATCTGGCTGCATGGGACCCCTCCCCTCACCTACAGCCGTCCACCCATGGCGAGCGATGGTTGCGTTGCCTTGACCAATATTGATTTTGAAACCATAGGCGAAGTGGTTGGCATCGGCACGCCGGTGATCATCAGCAATTCCGTGGAATGGTTGGATCCCGTGGAGTGGCGCGGCCAACTCGACTGGTTTCTCTCCCGTATCCAGGAGTGGCACAAGGATTGGACCAGCGGCAAAGTCGAACGGGTCTTGCGCCATTACTCCCCCGACTTCCAGAACAATCGCTTCGACCATGCCGGTTGGACCAAATATTTACGCCGCCAGTTTCAGGAAGGAACGACCGAAGAGACCAACTTTTCCGATATCAGCATCCTGGGATACCCCACTGAACAGCGCATGATTGTCGTCACCTTCACCCAGGAAGTCCGGGGCAAGGAGTTGTTCAAACAACCCCTGCGCCGCCAATACTGGCGGCTGGAAAAGGATCTCTGGAAAATTGTCTACGAGGATACAGGCTGATAACGTTACTGTGGATTTTTTTGGGGATATGGGAGCCAACCACTCCGCACTGTGAGAAAAGACCATGCTCGCCAAAGCCACGCTCTCAACTCATGTCTTGATCGTTCGGAGAGACGCCACCACTGCCGAAGACCAGGTGTTGCTCGTGCGTCTCGCATATCGGGATCACCGCAGCGGCAAGTGGTCTTTTCCGGGTGGTTTTGTGGACGTCGGTGAAAATCTGCTGGATGCCTTGCGGCGGGAGGTCCGGGAAGAGGTGGGTCTGCATCTGGAAAAGGCCGATATTGTTTATACGGATCCCCTCCTGCAACAGGAGGCACCCCATATCGGGTTTATTTTCCGGTGCGATGCCTGGCATGGGCAGGCGGCATGCCTGAGTCGTGAAATCACAGAGACTTTGTGGGCCGATTACAACACCTTTGCAACCATCGTGCGGGAAGGCAAAATAGCCTATCCACAAATGTCGTCCCAAATGGCCACTTTGGGATGGTCGTTTCCGGCACCGGATGCACCAGGAGAAACCACATGACACACGATGGAATTGTTTGCCGGAGGTCGGCCTTGCTGACGGTTGCCGTTGTATCGCTCTTTTTTTTCGCCACCCGGGCAACAGCCGAAACCGGATTGACTGGTCAGCAGGTCATTCCCAGCCAACCGGTCATTCCCAACCAACAGGCCATTCCCAGCCCACAAGCCACTTCCAACCAACAGACCACTCCTAACACCACTCCCAGCCAACAGACCACTCCCAATTCACAGACCGGATCACCCAATGCGACTCAGGAAAACAAGACCCTGGAAGGAACCAGAGAAAGTCTGCAACGCGCCCGGCAACATTTTCTTGAAGGATTGCGCGCCCTGGGGGATGCCGGTCGCCAAACCTATGAAGAAAACGTTCCCGAAATTGAAGATCTGACCCGCAAAACCGTTGAAGAAACCAAAAAATTGATGCAGCAATGGGAAGAACGTCTGCAAAAACTTGAACAAGACCTGACCACCCTGCCTAAACCAGCCCCATCAGCCCCACCAGTAAAACCACCCAAAAACACCGACGCTATTTGATTTGAACAGCCTTGTTCATTGTTTAAATCACTCTGGCCCAAACAATCCAAAAAGGTTTTGAATGATTCATGAAGTCAAAAACTATTGCCAAACATGAATGTACATCAGGCTGTCACCGAACACTTTGTTGATTTTTCTGGTATGGCAAGACGCTGGATTCCATATCGAAATTCTCCAAAGCATCTGGTTTCACAAATCTGCAAGGCAAAAAACATTTTGATACATAGGAAACATTGAGGAAAGAGTGGTCTATAAGCAAACAGTATCTTTCCATAAATGTTAATTCAGGAGAATCACACATAGCAGGTGTTTTTTCTTTTTCATATTCTGGAATGGTATGATGTTTTACATTTTCGTAAAATATGTTTAAATATCCGTTTATAGGCCCAATCATCATAAAAAAACAAAGAGGAACTAAAATTTTATTTTTTACCAACAGAGCTGCCTTGGATAAGGATGAGTCGATAAATACAATTAAACCAATCATACAAAGCGTGACACCAATCATATTAAATCTTGACAACTCCCATTTGTATCCATAATAAATTACGCTAAATGAAATAATAACCCCAAAAAGCAGCGCAAGAAATGCAATTACAGCTAAAGAAGAGTTCAATAAAAGTGTCGGATAATTATGAATGTTAATGCTCTTTTTATTAAATAATTGGATTTTCCATCTATATATAACATGCGTACCAAACAATAAAATACCTAATATAGGGAAAAATATAACACGAATCGCGATCCAAATTTCTTCCTCAACATTCCATAAAGTTATTTTGTCTTTAATGAAACGGGATTTTACCTTAGAAGCGTATTTTGGTATACCAAACTTCCATTTCTCACTAAAA
>JADFZF010000077.1 GCA_015232645.1 Magnetococcales bacterium
CCCGTGGAGCGGCTCAAGGCGTTTGTCGCCGAAGGTTGGCAACCCACTTTTTTGCCAGACAGCACCTTGCTGGACGAGCTGCGTCCCGAGGCGATCCGCATCGTACAACGCGCCCAGGTCAGCCTGTTCGGCATGCGCTATTACGCGCCCGACCTGATTCATTGGCACGGCAAGAAGGTACGTATCCGCTACGACCTGCGCGATGGCTCCAAGGTGTGGATCCGCGCTCTGGATGGTCGGGTCATCACCGAGGCCAAACGTGATGCCAACGTCCATCCCTACCTGCACGACACCGTGCTGGAGCGGGCCACCGCCAAGCGGGCCGCGGCCAAGGTACGGCTGCTGGAGCAAAAGATTGCCGCCATCGAGGCGGACGAAAAAAGAACGATTGCGGCAGCGCCGGTGGAATTATCAGCGGAACAACACGCGGCGGCAGAGCGGCAGTTGGAGTTGATGGACGACGGTGTTCAAGTCGTCACGGCTGGAGAGATCGAGCCTGTTGCGGTCGTCGAAGGGATACGCCCCATTTTTCGTGGTCCCATGGCAGAGCGGGATTGGGGTGTGTGGGTATGGGAGCATTGGGACACGGTCCTCGTGGATGACGAAGACCGTGCCGACTTTGAGGCAAAGATGGAGAGTCAGGATTTTCGCTTGCTGATCGGTTTCGACGGGAAAAGCCGATTGGAGCGGAAAAAACAAAGGGCTGGGTGATCTTCTGGCCAAAGGATCCCAGCCCCAAAAACAACTCATGGAGAGAGGATAGCGTATGAAAACAGGATTTGTACAGACAAAAAGCGTCAAGGCGTTGCTGGCGGCGGTAGACCGGGTGGATCGACGCGGCGCACCGGAGAAAAACATTCTCCTGGTGACCGGGCAGCCGGGCTTTGGCAAAACCCGCACCCTGCGTTGGTGGGCGATACAAAAACGGGCCTTGTTGCTCACCGCCGGTCCAGGCATGACCCTCAATTCGGTCTTGGGCGAGTTGATCGAACTCTTGGGGGACATTCCGCCGCATTCGGCGGAAAAGCGGGTGGTACGTCTTCGGCAACTCATGGCGGGATATAAACCACCCATCATCGTCGATGAGGCGCACTATCTTTTTGTGCGTGACCGGATCCAGGAGGCCCCGAAACCGGCGATTGTTGATCGGTTGCGTCAGATCACCGAGTTTTTCGATGCGCCCCTGGTACTGGCATCTCACGAAGAGGCGATGCGCGCCTTTGTCGCCAAGTTCGACCATCTTTCCTCCCGCGTTGCCGACGCCATCGATTTCGGGCCGTGCAGTCTGGAGGACGTGATGTTGATCTGCCAGGAAAAATGCGAAGTGGAGGTGACCGACGACCTGGGCGAGGAGGTTTGGCGCCACACCGAGGGTCGGGCTCGGCTGATCGTCGATTTCATTCCAAAAATTGAGGCCTTTGCCAAGAAAAACCGTTTAAAGACAGTCTCCCGGGAGGCGATGAGCGGGGAGATCGTCACCATCGATTGGAAAGGAAAAACGGCCCGCAGCATCCGTCCAGTTTCCAGTCCGATGCATGCGGTGGGAGGCTGACCATGAAACCGCAAAAAAACAAGGGAAAGCGCTGGCTCGCCGAGGAGGCCCTGTACCACTTGGTGGATGGCGCGATGACCAGCGGGGGATTGACCGTCGCTTTGGGTATCCAGGGAAAAAAATTGTACGCGATCACCAAGAATCTTCACGGAAGAGGGCTCGTGGAAAAGCAGGCGGACGGAACCTGGCACCTGACGGAGAGAGGTATTCTTGCCGCCAGGGAGGGCTGGAAGATTCGCGGTGGCAGGCCAGGGGTCGAACGGGCATCCAGGAGGGCCGGATGGTCATTGCGCGACAAGGCTTGGGCGGCGCTGATCAATCGAGGTGGCAAAGGGACGCTTGCCGATCTGGCGGAAGAAATAGACATCCGCGATCAAGGTAAGCTGTGGAACATTGGCAAATATTTCGGTGCCCTGGAAAAATCGGGTCATCTGGTCCGGTCACGGAAAAAAGATTTTTCCGGTTCGGTGACCAATCCGGGCCGCCATGTCTGGCTTTTGATCAACAACACGGGACCAAGAGCGCCATTGTGGCGGTCGTCAAGAAACGAGGTCGTGGATCGCAACACAAAAGAATGCATCGATATTTCAGGCAAGGAGACCGGTAATGAACTGGATTTTCATGCAGTTGCGGAAATGGCAGAAGCAGCGGGAGGTATTGGCACTGTTGCGGTGGGCACCGGGGCTGTCGCTCAGGGTCATCATCTGGTGCCTCGGCGACCAGCCCGATCGGCGCGGGCTTAAAGATGTCCTGCAGGACATGGTGCGCCGCGAAATAATCATCAAGGACAACAACGGCATGTATTGGCCGGCTTAGAGAGAGGACGACGGACATGGAAACAGAAGCAGGTGCCGGAGCGGCGTCAGCGGTACCGCAGGGCTACATGATGGATCCTTTGGGGCGACTGATCCCGGAGGGGATGGTGTCGGATGTGGATCGCCTGCGCGACCAGGTGGTGCAAGAAATCGTAGCGAAGGCCAAAACACAATCGAGAACGTTGCGGGATACCCGCGCCGCCATCATGGCGGATGTCCAGGCGTTCGTAGAGCTGTCGGCGGAGCGGTGGCAGGCCAAGCTTGGCGGTCGCAAGGGGAATATTACCCTGACCAGTTTTGATGGCCGTTACCGGGTGCAGTTGGCCATTTCCGACCGGATGACGTTTTCCGAAGGGATTCATGCCGCCAAGGCGCTGGTGGACGAATGCATCACCAAGTGGGCGGCGGGCAGCCGTAACGAAATCAAAGTGTTGGTCCAGGACGCCTTCCAGGTGGACAAGGAGGGGACCTTGAACACCCATCGCATCCTGAGTCTTCTCAGGCTGGAGATTACCGACGACACCTGGAGTCGCGCCATGGATGCCATCAAGGACAGCCTGATCACGACAGGCTCCAAGAGCTATATCCGGGTCTACGAACGGGATCGGACGGGCAAGATGGCCCCCATCTCCATGGACATCGCCGACGCCTGAGGAGGAAAGACAGATGTTTCGATATTTTGCGGTGGATATGCTTTTGCGCTGGCTGGTGACCGGGATATACGGCATCGGCCTGTTCTGGGGGCTGATGGCCGAGGCCTGGCGCCAGGGGGAACACCGGAGCAGCGCCATCATGGATCGGCTGGATCAGGGGAGAGTCCGATGACCAAAAAAATCACGGAGACCGATGTGGCCAACGTCCTGGCCAAGCTGAAAGCGGGTAACGGCATGGATCTGGTCGGCCTGTTGCGCCGCTTGCCCGAGTGCTATCTGGCCGAGGCCGTGGTCGGGGAGGTCGAAGACGGCGCAAAGCTTGGCGACCACAGCTTTTTCAACGGCATGGGCGCGATGTTGTGGCGGGCCATGCAGATTCATAACCTTCATCGAGCCACGGATTGATCTGGAGACAAAAAGATGTCCGACCCCCAAAAAGCGTATCGGCAATCGCTCCTGGCGGCGATCCACGCCCGGAAAACCAAATTGTGGGCCAAGGATGATCAGCCCTATCGGGAGATGCTGATGCGTTTTGCGGGGGTTGCCAGTTCCGCCGAGCTGGATATACCGGGGTTGCGGAAACTATCGACGCACATGGGAGCACTTCTGCGAGAGCAGGGACACCCGGCATCGGGCACGGGTTCCCGCTCCCGCCCCGTCCGGCCCCACTGCCCGCCGGAAAAGGAGAAATACATCAAAAAAATCATTGCGGTGTTGCTCAACACCCCAGGGGTTCGGCAATCTGATCGGGATGTGCTGGAATATGCCGACCGCGTGGCCCGGCAGATGTTTTATCGCCACGACAATGTCGAGGTGCGGGTGGAGATGTTGACCGCGAGGCAACTGGGGAAGTTGATCCAGGCGTTGCAGATACACCAGGATCGCCACAAGGAGACCCATGTCTGACGACGCCATCCTGCCGGGCAGTCTGCGCGAGATGATCCCGGAGATCGGGATGGAGGGGATCCGGCAGCTCGTCGCTCACTGTGGTGGCATGGTGTTCAAACACCTCCCCGAAGATCCCGACCAGGATCATCTGTTGGTCAAGCGGATCGGCATGGATCTGGCGCGCAAGATCTGCCGGATCCATGCCCGCTGTGACCTGTACATTCCCAGGGCCAAACGGGCTTTGGACGCCCTTCGGAATGCCGAAATCGTCAAACGCTATGACAACGGCGAGCCGATCAACCTCATCGCGTCCGAGTTCAAACTGACCGAGCGTTGGGTGCGGGAAATCCTCGGCCGCCCCGTCATTGATCCCACGCAGTTGACCCTGCCTCTGTTCGATTCCTGAAGTCCTTCCACTTCTTTTCCCCGTCCGGCGGGAAGATCCTGCCGAATAGCATTCTGGCCGACCTGCCTGAAGGGGAAAACCATGAAAAAGACATCGATTACGTTTGAAACCTGCCTGGAATTTGTTTTGGCTCATGAAGGTGGATACAGCAATGATCCCAACGATCCTGGCGGGGAAACCCGTTTTGGCATCAGCAAACGCCAATATCCAAACCTGGACATCGCCCATCTGACCCGGGAAACGGCAGCGGATATTTACCGCAACGACTACTGGCGGCGGATCTGCGGTGACGACCTGCCGCCCGCCCTGGCCATGGTGGTGTTCGATGCGGCGGTCAATCAGGGGGTGGCCAAGGCGTCGCGCATGGTGCAGGAAAGTCTTGGCGTGACGGTGGATGGGGCGATCGGACCCGATACGCTGGCGATGCTGGCGCGCAAGAAACCTGCCGATGCTGTTCGGGATTTCATGGCACGCCGGGCCTGCCACTACGCCTGGCTGGTCGCCAAAAACCCCAGTATGGGCAGCTTTCTCATGGGGTGGTATCGCCGCTGTTTCGATGCGCACAAGGCAGCCTTGGAACTGATGGCATGATCGCCATAGCTGAAGAATCAGACGGGCAAAAAGGAACATGACATGGGCAACGGTCACGACGATATCGTGCATGAATTATTACAGGCCATGGGGCGAATGGAGGCATCGCAACGCGCTTCGCATGAGGATCTTGCCTACATGCGCGCCAGTCTCGATGAGACCCATCGGCGCGTATGTGCCATGGAAACCAAGATAGCCGTCAATGCCAGCCTGGTTTCGCTGTTCGTTTCCGCAGCAACGGCCAACGCCAAGGCCATTCTGGGGGTGTTTGGTGGCCCATAATTCCGAGACTCGTCGGCGGTTACGCACCGCCTACGTCTCTGGGCTCTCCCTGGAAGAGGCTGCGACTCAGGCCAAAGTGGCACTATCGACGGCAACCCGATGGCGATCCCAGGCCAAAGATCAAGGCGATGACTGGGAACGGCATCGCGCCGCATCACTTGTGTCCGGGTCAGGGAAGAACGACCTGGTCCAGGACATTTTGCGGCAATTTTTGATTGCGCATCAAACGGCCATGACCGACCTGGCCAAGGCGGAAATCCCACCGGATGAACGGGTCAAACTCCTGGCGCAACTGTCGGATGCATTCAACAAGACCATGTCGTCTTTGGCAAAAACGTCACCGATGATCGACCGGATGGGCATTGCCAGCCGGACGCTGGAAATTTTTTCCGGTCTGACGAAACAGCGTTTTCCGCAGCATTCCGCGGCGATATTGGAGATCATGGATACGGTCGGACCTGAGTTGGAAAGGCTCATGAATCATGGCGAGAACGACTAAAAAGGTGTTTTTGCGCAATCTGGAGCGCATCGCTGCCGATTTGCGTGCCACCATTGAGGCGAGGGTGTCGGGGTTTGATCCTGACCCAAAAGCGCAACATGAACGCAGAGCTTTGGCGGAAAAAGATTTCAAATTTTTCGCTCAGGCCTATTTTCCTCACTATACGCAATACGCCCCCAGCGTTCTGCACAATTATCTTTTCGAGAGTCTGCCCGAACTGACCGCGGATCTCAAAGGGAGGCGCCTTGCTGTGGCAGCGCCGCGCGGCGAAGCCAAATCGACCACGGTATCGCTCATCTACGTGCTGTGGTGCGTCCTGACCGAACGCCGACGCTATGTGTGCCTGATCATGGACGCCTTTGAACAGGCGGTCAGCATGCTGGAAGCGATCCGGGCAGAGCTGGAGGTCAACCCCAGATTGGCCATGGATTTTTCCACAGCGACCGGTATCGGTAATGTCTGGAAAGAGGGGGTCATCGTCACCAAAAATCGTGTGAAGATTCAGGCGTTCGGCTCGGGCAAACGGATGCGCGGCTTGCGCCATGGTCCCCACCGGCCCGATCTGGTCATCCTCGACGACATCGAAAACGATGAAAACGTCCGCTCCCCGGAACAACGCAACAAACTGGACTCCTGGCTGGACCGGACGGTGCTGTCTCTGGGATCGGCGGATGATACCATGGACGCCATTTTCATCGGTACGGTATTGCATTACGACTCGGTTCTCTCCCGCAAACTGACCCGCCCTTTATGGTCGGCGCGCACCTTCCGAGCGATCCTGGAATGGCCTGCCCGTATGGACTTGTGGGACAAGTGGGAAGAAATTCTTCTCAACACGGGTGAAGCGGCAGCAGATGCTTTTTTTGCGGAGCGCCAATCCGAGATGGAACGGGGGGCCGTGGTCTCCTGGCCAGCGGCGCGTCCCATCGAATCCTTGATGAAAAAACGCGCCCGGGATGGGCATCAAGCCTTCGACTCGGAACAGCAGAATGACCCTCTGAACCACCAGGATGCCCCGTTCAATGTCATCCGTTTTTGGGTGGACCGCAATCCCGACTGGGTCTTATTCGGTTCCCTGGACCCATCCCTGGGTCGCAGCGATCCGGCGGCCATCCTGGTGGGTGGTTATGATCGCAAGACCGGCATCCTGGATGTGGTGGAGGCGATCATTTCCCGCATGCTTCCCGACCGGATCATTGAGGAAGTCATCCGGCTGCAACGGCAACATTGTTGTCGGTCGTGGGCGGTGGAGACGGTACAGTTTCAGGAATTTTTGAAAACGGAGCTGGTCAAACGTTCCGCCGCGCGCGGGGTGCCGGTACCCGCCCGGGCGGTGAAGCCTCACGCCAATAAGGAGATGCGCATCGAAAGCCTGCAACCGCACATGGCCAACGGTTTGATACGGATCCATTCGTCCCAACGCACCTTGTTCGAGCAATTGCGGCATTGGCCTATGGCGGATCATGACGACGGCCCGGACGCCCTGGAGATGTTGTGGGCCGAAGCTATTCGAGGCGGTCGTGGTCATGGTGGCGGTTTCATCCCGGTGCGCAGCCCCGCCAAGGCGGCGCGCCATTCCGAAGACGACGATGACGATGGATTTTTCTCTGGCTTCGGCCGGATCTGGAGATAATCATGACCCTGTTGGATCATTTGGGCAACCCGGTGGCTCTGCCCACGCGGAGGCAAAGCGAGACGGAAAACAATCCGTGGTTGCGCGGCCAAGCGAGTCACCCAGCCCGGAAAATTGCACCGCAACGATTGCGTCGGGTTTTGGATGCGGCGGAGCAGGGGGATATTTCCGGGCAGAGCGATCTGATGGAAGACATGGAGGAGATGGATGCCCATCTGCACGCGGAGCTGTCCAAACGGCGCCGGGCATTATTGACTCTGCCCTGGTCCGTCGAGCCTCCACCCAACGCCTCGGCCAGCGAAAGAAAGCAAGCCAAACAGGTCATGGAGATGGTGCAGGCGATCCCCGATTTCGAGGATGTCATCCTGGACCTGGCGGATGCCATCGGCAAGGGGTTCGCCTGCCTGGAGCTGGCGTGGCAACGCAATCCGGATGGTTGGCAGATTCAAAAGGTCGAACACCGCCCGCAAAGATGGTTCCAATTTGGCGTGGGTGACGGGGTCGCCTCCAACGCCATTCGTTTACGGAACAATTCGGTTGCCGGCGAAGATCTGTGGCCTTTCGGCTGGATCGCCCACACGCACCGGTCGCGCAGCGGTTGGGCGGTCAGAACGGGGCTCATGCGCACCCTGGCTTGGCCGTTTTTGTACAAACAATATGCCACGGAAGATTTTGCCGAATTCTTGGAAATCCACGGGTTGCCACTACGTCTGGGCACCTATCCCGGATCGGCGACCGAACAGGAGCGGGCGGACCTGTTCAGGGCGGTGCGCGATTTGGGACACAACGCCTCGGGCATCATCCCCGATACCATGGCCATCTCTTTTGAGGAGGCTTCCCGGTCGGGATCGGGCAATCTGTGGCAGGATATGATCCGCTGGGCGGAACAATCGATTTCCAAGGCGGTCTTGGGCGGAACGCTCACCAGTCAGGCGGACGGCAAGACCAGCACCAATGCCTTGGGTCAGATTCATGATGATGTCCGCAAGGACCTGCTGCAATCGGACGGACGGCAGATTGCTTCGACTCTGACACGCCAGCTGGTATGGCCTCTGGCGGCACTCAACGCTTCCAATCCCGACCCATCGCGGCCTCCGGTGTTTCGGTTTGATTTCCGCGAGACTCAGGATTTGCGGGAATTTGCCATCGCCCTTCCGCCACTGGTTGCCGCTGGACTGAAGATTCCAACGGCGTGGGTTCGCGAAAATCTGGCCATTCCCGAGCCCAAGGAAGGTGACGATGTATTGGAAATCAAGGCGGCTCCACGCCCCACGCCCCTTACGGCCATGGCCAGGGCGCCAACCACCTGTCCCCACTGCGCCTCGCTGAGCGCTTCCCCACAAGCGGAAACTACCGATCTGGCGGACCGTTACGTCACCAAAGGGATTGAACTGGCGGGTGGTGCCATGCCGGCGCTCATGGACCCCGTTCGTGCGCTTTTGGCCCGATCCCGGAGTCTGGAGGAGTTTCGGGATGGATTGTTCGCCGTTTTTCCAGATATGGACAGCTCACGGTTGGAGGTTATTCTGGCGCAGGCCATGATCGCGGCTCATTTGGGTGGCCGTGCCGAGATTATTGATGGCGAGTGAGGCGCAATGGGGATCGCTGCCGTTTGCGGAGGCGATTCAATATTTTCGCGGCAAGGTCAACCTTCCCACCGAGCATTGGGATGATTTGTTGGGAGATGCCCATGATACGGCATTCGTAGTGGCCGGGGCCGCCAAGGCGGATTTGCTCAATGACTTTGGAACTGCCGTAGACCAAGCCCTTGCCAACGGCACCACCCTCACCGAGTTTCGCAAGGCGTTTGACAAGACCGTAGCCCAGAACGGGTGGGATTATTACGGTGATCGCAACTGGCGCACCCGGATTATTTTTGAAACCAACGTGCGCACTGCCTATGCGGCTGGCCGCTATCAACAGATGACTCATCCTGATGTCGTGGCCCTGCGTCCCTACTGGGAATATCGCCACGGCAATTCCCGCAAGCCTCGCCCCATGCATTTGGCTTGGCACGGGACGATTCTGCCCGTTGGCGACCCTTGGTGGGGCTCGCATACTCCGCCAAACGGTTACAACTGCAAGTGCCGAGTCGTCACCCGGTCGGCGTCTGACCTGAAACGGATGGGAAAATCGGGTCCCGACCCATCGCCCAAGGTTGATTATTACGACTGGACCGATCGGAACGGTGAAGTGCATCAAATTCCGCTTGGGATTGATCCTGGATGGGATTATGCCCCGGGCTCTTCCCGGATGATCGACCGGGCAAAGGTGATGGTACGGCAGAAAGCGGATGTTTTGCCTGCCGAGCTTGAGAGCAGGCTGGCCAGGATTGTGACGCCACCACCGGTCCCTACTTCCCCGGAGGAAGCGGAAGCCCTTGGCAAGACCATCCTTGACGGTCTCTTGCAGCGTCCCTCCCGAACTTTTCCCGGCCAGAGTATTGGCGAGGCTTTAAAGCAGGCCACCCTAATCGATGAAAACGTAGTTACTTTGGCCCGTGAATTTCAAGAATCTTTGCTTGCCGACCTAGCCTCGGTCCGGCCCATCCACGCCCCGGCAGCTACGGTGCAGCAATCCGGAAAGGCCAGGGATGCCATTGTACGGGCATCGACACGATTCCCGGATGATTGGACGCGTGCGAGCGATCAAGCCGGGCCTCTTAACGTGAGGATCGCAAAAGGCCGTGGCTTGGCTTGGACTGCAAAACGTAAAGGAACGGCTCGACTGGAAGGTAGGGTGGTCACAGCCGACAAAGGCGAAGGATTCCTTTACGTTCTTACTGACAGCACCGCTGAACATGAATTGACACATCGATTACAATCAGTCATGCCGGAATTGGATCATTTTTTCCAGCAGATACACCACCAACGCACCCAGGGAGAGCCGCTGGAGCGCCTGGAAGATCTGTCGCCCGGGCGCGGGTATCGCCCGGATGAATGGACCCGCAAGGATAAATATTTCGATCCCTATCAAGGAAAGGAGTACAATGGCGCGGCGATGGAAGTGATGACCATGACATACCAGGCGCTTCTGGGACGGATAGATGGCATGCAGGACAGAAAGACGGTCAAGAGGTTGGTAAGGATAGTGCAGTGTGACCCTGGAATGGTTCATATGGCGTTAGGTCTGTTGTACCATTGGAGACCGTAGCAACGATGGTTACCTTGAATCTGAAGCCTGAGTCGCCGTACCCTCTCGCGCCGCCGGTGAAATTCTCGTTCGACGTTGAGACCCAAACGTTTGGAGGTCCGGACGGCGAATTTGTCGCAAAGATGGCTTCTGAATTCCAATTTTATGGCGGTGTTGAGGTCATCCCCTGCTACATCCATCCCCTGGGAAAACGCCTGTCGCTGGTGGATCTAGCCGCGATTCTCTCGTTCTATTGGGATCTTCGGAACACAGGCCTTCCCGCCATTCCTGTTCCTTTTGATCCCGACATGCCGGAAGATGCGACGTATTAGACAGGTTCCGATCCAAAATCCGGTGACAAAAGCCTGTCCCAATAAATTTCGTATATTATAAATAAGTTACGTAGGATTGGATGCCGGAATTCACGAATTGGACGCATCATCCGGTTGTCTGACATTCCCCGAGGTCCATTTTGATCGCCAAAACTCCGCCAACCCCGCGCCAATCCTCGTTTTTGCACCGATCCGTACCCAAGAATTTCCAAAATTGGTGACAAAAGGGATGCCAATCATCCCAAAAACTCTCCACTTCTCTCCATTTTTCCGCAACAATTCTCTTGTCACCAGATTTCTGTATTTATATGTTCTGCAATGCCTTTATCGTCAGCGGCGCCAAACTCCCCGGTGACAGATCGGATATCGCCCCACACGAAGGTGTGGGGATACCACCACACCCTGACCGGAGTTGTGGGTTGGTCCGACCGATCCGCGTTTGAACGCGAGTGGGCGGGAGAGAGTCCCGTTATCGGGATCCCGATAACGGTAAGTCTACAAGGTACTGGGCGCAAAATTTCGCTCAGCGCCCGTCGAAACTGTAGCGCGATAATTTATTTGTCACCAATCGCGGACTCATTTGTCACCCAAAAACGGGTTTTGCTGTAGCTGCCCCTCTAATGCCGTCTCACCCCATCCCCCCGTCATCAAACTTGAAAAACAGGAACGTCCTTGCTGTCCTGGGTCTTGACTGCTTGGCCATTCGTTATCGTTACCCGATCACCCGGTTGCAGGCCGGATTGCGCCATTTCGATTACGCCGGAGCTGGTGGCGATTC
>JADFZF010000078.1 GCA_015232645.1 Magnetococcales bacterium
CGGAGCACGTCGGTGCTTTTTAAGGAGACTGCGGCCGCCGACATCTACACTCTGTCCCTACACGACGTTCTTCCGATCCCGGACCGGATCTCCATACCACTGGACAGCTCTCCGCATGTGGCCCGGGCGGGAGAACTTCCGTTCGACCCGATTCCCGATCTGTCCTCCATTGCCGATGGTTCCAGAAAGGCGTTGATGATCACCAATGACGCCGGTGATCGGGTGCGGGCTTTTGTTTCCCTGGGGGAAGGGTTGTTTCTGGCCACCGGTCACTGGATCGATCGGCAGATTCTGGGCCAGATGGAGACCATGGAATCAACCTACAATCATTACAAGAAACTGCGCGCCACGCATGATTTGCTGAAGGCGAATCATACGGTGACGCTGATTTTGATCACCATGTTGTTGTTGTTGGCGGCGATATGGTCGGGCTTCGGCATCGCCAACGGCCTGACTGATCCCATCACCGAACTGGTGGTTGGTACCAGAAAGGTAGCCCAGGGAGACCTGTCGGTGGTCCTTCCGATCACCAGTGATGACGAACTGGCCACCTTGATGACCTCCTTCAATGCCATGACCAGAAAGTTGAGTGAAAATCGCGATGAGCTGCAAAATACCAATGCCCTGTTGGAGGAACGCCGGCGTTTCATGGCGGCGATCATTCACAATATTTCCTCGGGAGTGGTTTCAGTCAATCAGCGTCAGGAGGTGGCCCTGGTCAATCCAACTGCGGCCAAACTTTTGGCTTTGGACCCGGTGGCTGCGATAGGCTGTCCGATGGAGCAGGTGTTGCCCGCTGCTTTTTTGGTACCCTTACAGGGATTCGTCAATGAACAGCGGGAAAGGTCCAGCCCCACCCCCCCGCCGATCCCTGGGGAACCGACCCAACCGGGAATCCAGATTACCATCGAGGGGGCGAACAAACCGTTGACGTTGCTGACGCGGGTCACGCTGCTTGAAGACAAGCAGGGAGAAAGTCGTGGATTCATCGCCACGTTCGACGACATCACCGAAGTATTGATTGCCCAACGGACCTCGGCCTGGAGCGAAGTGGCGCGGCGCATTGCCCATGAAATCAAGAATCCGCTCACCCCCATCCAATTGTGGGCGCAGCGGATTCGGCGCAAGTACATGAAGAGTGCCGATCAAACGGATTTGGATTTACGGGTGTTGGATGAGGGGACCAATTCCATTATACAGCAGGTGGAAGAATTACGAGTTTTGGTCAACGAATTTTCGACATTTTCCCGTTTGCCGCGTCCGCGACTGCACGACAACGATATTCATATGTCGATCAAGGAGGCATTGATATTGCATACGGAGGCTTTGGGAGCGACCGAAGTACGGACCGATTTTGATCCCAGTCTACCCGCCTTTCCACACGACCCTGGACAAATCAAACAAGTGGTGACCAATCTGATCGCCAATGCCATCGCTGCAACTCGGGAAGGTCAATCGACCCCGATTTTGTCGATATCGACACGGCTGCTGGAGGGGAGTAACCGTTGCATCCTGGAGATCGCCGACAATGGCACCGGCATTCCGCCCCAGGATCGGGATCGTGTTTTTGAACCCTATTTCACTACCAAGAAAAAGGGAACGGGGCTGGGATTGGCGATCGTCAAGAAGATTATCGAAGACCATGGTGGATCCATACGTTTGAAGGACTCTGAATTGAACGGAGTCCTGGTGGAGATCAAACTGCCGCTATCGCACACGCCATTGGAGCAAAGGTCAGATTTTCAGGGGAGCCCTAATACGGGAGAAACGGCATGAGCCACACGATATTGGTGGTTGATGACGAGCAATCGATCCGCATCAGCCTGACAGGAATTCTGGAGGACGAGAACTACCGGGTTCTCGAGGCGGAATCGGGGGAGAAGGCTTTGGAGATACTGCGACGTGAGGCGGTATCGGCGGTATTGCTGGATATTTGGATGGAGGGGATCGACGGCATCGAGACCTTGAGGCGTATCAAGTCCAACCAGGAGGACACCCCGAATTTTGGTATTCCGGTGATCATGATGTCGGGTCATGGGACCATTGATACCGCGGTCAGCGCGACCAAGGAGGGGGCCTATGATTTTTTGGAAAAACCGTTGTCCTTGGATCGGGTATTATTGCTGCTGGATCGAGCCATCCGGGAATGGAAGCTGGTTCGGGAAAATCGGGATTTGAAAAAGCGGGTGACGATGGTGTATCCGTTGCTGGGGGAATCCCGTGGAGCCATCGCATTGCGCGACCAGATTGCGCGTCTGGCACCGACCGATGGCTGGGTTTTGATCACTGGGGAGAATGGTAGCGGCAAGGAGGTCGCGGCGCGACAGATTCATGCGCAGTCGTTACGGGCGCAAGGTCCATTCATTCCGGTCAACTCGGCCGCCATTCCCGAAGAGCGGATCGAGATTGAACTGTTTGGGTTGGAAGAAGGGCGTCTCGACCATGCCCCGACCATCCGACCTGGCCGTTTTGAACAGGCTAACGGTGGGACCTTGTTTCTTGATGCTATTGGGGATATGTCCTTGAGGACGCAGTCGAAATTGCTTAGGGTACTTCAGGAACAACGATTTTACCGTGTGGGCGGTCATCAACCGGTGGATGTGGATGTGCGGGTGGTTACCGCCGCCAATCGCAGTCTGGATCAGGAGATGGCCGAAGGTCGTTTTCGCCAGGATCTTTTTTTTCGGCTCAATGTGATCCCGTTGTTCATCCCGCCGCTACGGGAACGGCAGGAGGACATTCCGTTGCTGGTGGCCCATTTTATTCAGCAACAACGGGAAAGTCTACCGCAGGAGCGGACCTTTTCCAAGGCCGCCCTCAAGTGTCTCATGGGGTATCACTGGCCCGGGAACGTTCGCGAGTTGAAAAACTTGGTGGAACGATTGATGATCATGGCCCCCGCGTCGGTCATTGAACCCGAAGACTTGCCAGATTTCATCCACAAGCGCAGTGTTTCCCCCGCCTCGACGCCCTGGGAAGCGCTATTGGACATTGGAACGTTGCGGGAAGCGCGTCAAGGTTTTGAGCGGATTTATCTGAAAACCCATTTGGAGCGTAATGAATATAACATATCCCGTACCGCCGAGGCCATTGGCATGGAACGTTCGGCGTTGCATCGTAAATTCAAGAATATCGGCTTGGGATGAGCGTCATGGCCGGTTTTCTGTGGAGCCGTGGCCGATGATGCGTATGGGTCTGGAAAGGGAGGGGTCCTTTTCCCGTCGAAGTATTGATTCGCGGATGGTTTCTTCAGGAAGGTTGCAACGCTATTCTTGAGAAGGCGTTTTTGAGAGACCGAGTGGATTCCGGGCTCGCTGTCGATGTTGCCGTGAAGCGGAACTGAGCGCCCCTGCCAACCACCATCCCCAACTGTTCGAGGAAAGAGAATGATCAACAAGTGTCTGTTTCCGGTCGCCGGATACGGTACCCGATTTTTGCCGGCGACCAAGGCGATGCCCAAGGAGATGATGCCCATTGTCAACAAACCGTTGATCCAGTACGGCGTCCAGGAGGCAATGGATGCGGGAATGCGGCAGATTGCCTTTGTGACCGGGCGGAGGAAACGGTCCATCGAGGATCATTTTGACCGCACCTACGAACTGGAGGACCAGATCAGCGGTACCAAGGCGGAACATAACCTGGCGGAAATCAGGGCGCTCATGCAGAGCTGTACCTTTTCCTATACCCGCCAGGTCCAGATGAAAGGTTTGGGGGACGCCATCCGCACCGGGGAAACCCTGATTGGCAATCAACCCTTCGGTGTGGTACTGGCCGATGACCTGTGCATTGGCGATGACAAGCCGGTACTGTCACAGATGGTTGACATATTTCTAAAATATCAATGTTCGATCGTGGCCATTGAGGAGGTGCCGCACGAAGATACCAAAAAATATGGCATCATTTCCGGAAAGCATCTGGAGGATCGTCTGTTCATGGTGGATGCCATGGTGGAAAAACCCGCGGTCGAGGACGCCCCTTCCAATCGCGCCATCATTGGTCGCTATATCCTGACTCCCGATATTTTTGAAGTCTTACGCGACCTCCCCCCCGGGCGCAACGGGGAGGTACAGATTACCGATGCCTTGAATATTCAGGCCAAGAGGAAAATGGTTTTGGGATATCAGTTCAAGGGCCAGCGATTCGACTGTGGCAGTCTGGAAGGATTCGTGGCCGCAACCAATTATTTCTTCAAGACGATGATTGCATGAGGACGATCCGGCCTAGGCAAGGGGGGAACAAAAACACGTTATTGGCATCCCAAGATGGGAAATAAGCCTGGACTGCCTTGATGGGGTGTTTTATGGTATTCCCGATTTCGAAGGGGGAGTCTTGTGGGAGGGGATATCTCGGGTGTTGAGGGCGGGCGACGGCAACCAGGGTCCGGCGGGGACAAGGGGAGAATGACTTTGAGTTGAGAGATACCTGCGAAGTGGTATGGTCGAGGATGACCGATCGGTATTCCGTTGGAATAGCTGATACTTCTCTCATGGCCGTCACCCCGTTTCATGTGTTCTTCCTGGTCCGGTATCCCGCAGGCATTGGTTCCCCGACGCTTCCCACGCCCGTTGGCAAAGGCCGGAACCAAGGTATGCGATCGTGGAATTGTCCCGGAAAGCGTTGGCGAAGTCAAGAAATGTTGTTGTGATTGGCCAAGAAAGGTTGTCGTGATGGGCCAAGTGGTCCAGGATTTGTTTCATCTCTACTCCAGATCGTAGCCCGACACTGATGGAAAAATCGCTGAGTGTACAGACGGGGAATCAGGTTCGTAGTGGTTTTGCCCTGTTGAGTGAAGACGATACCTTGGCCTTTGGCGGCGGGGCCATCCACGAACTGACCGAGGCTTGGGGAGGGCTCCAGGCTTGGTGGTCCAAGGTTGGCCGTCGTATTCCCCCTTTTCCGGTCACGTTGTGTCCCAGTTGTGGTCTGGGGCAGCAATTGGGGTCGGTGGAAGTCTCCCTGGCCATGTCCAAGGGCGAACCGGATACCAGACGTCGGGTATTCAGCATCGAATATTCCGGACATCCGCATCTGTTTACCGCCGAAACCAGAGATACCCTCGTCCTGGTCCGGGATATCACCCTGGAACGTCTCCGTTCCGAGGCCATTCAGCATGACATGCAACAATACGAGGCCATATGCAATCTGGTCGATGACGTCTACTACCGCATGAATATTCGCGGCCAACTGGAATTCATCAGTCCTTCCTGTTTCAAACTTCTGGGCTTGAGTCCCGTGGATATCAAAGTGCGCGGATTGGAGAGCCTGTGTGTTACCCGTAGTGATTTTCACGAATTTTTGGAACAAGTGATCAGGGCTGATCATGTGGACGATTTCAGTCTGATCATCAGTTGCAACAAAGGTCAGCAGATTCCGGTTTCCTTGACTGGTCAGGTGGTGCGCAACAAGAAAGGCCAGAAAATAGCCATTGAAGGGATCATGCGGGATATCACCGAGCGCGAACAGCTGGATAGTCTGATTGCGGAAAAGAATCGAGCCTTTCACGATTCTTTGTCGCGCCTGGAACACCTGCAGAAGGGGTTGGACTCGCATAATCTGGTCATTATCACCCGTCCCGATGGCGTCATCACCCAGGTCAATAAAAAAACGTGTGAATTGACGTTGTATTCCATCGAAGAACTCCTCGGTAAGACTCCGAAGCTGTTCGATAGCGGTTCCCTGCCCAAGTCATTGTTTCAGGAGATGGCCCGCGCCATCAACCAGGGAAAGATATGGAATGGGGAGCTGGCGGGCCGCAACAAGAATGGTGGCATCTTTTGGTTGAATTGCACCATCGTCCCGTTCGTCACCGAATCGGGACAACCTTATCAGCACATGATGGTCGCCACGGATATTACCAGACATATCCTCGACGTGGAACGAGCCTCCGCCAGTCGGGATTTCCTCCAGCAAATTTTTCGGTGCATGGGGGAAGGGGTGTACGCCATGGATCGGGAGGCCCGCTTGATCTTGATGAACCGGGAGGCGGAAAAACTTTTGGGGTGGAAAGAGGAAGAATTGATCAATCGGTATGTCCACGAGGTGATCCACGCCCGCAAACCGGATGGAACCTTGCTCAAGCATGAGGACTGTCCGATTCATCAAGGCTTGCTTGGGCGTCCGTTCCGCCGCGATGACGATCATTTCATCAAGCGGGATGGTACATTTCTGCCCGTTTCCCATGTCACCTCGCCGCTCAAGCGTAGCGAGGCAATTGTCGGGGCCGTTTGCGTCTTTCGTGACCATACCCTGACCCGTCAGACACAATCTTCTCTGGAGCAACATCGTCGCGAGGCGATGGAAAGCTCACGAATGAAATCGGTATTTCTGGCCAACATGAGCCATGAAATCCGAACTCCCATGAACGCCATTGTCGGTATGAACGATTTGTTGTTGGATACCCCTCTCAATAGCGAACAGCACGAATTTGCCTCCATTGTGCGGGAATCGTCCAAATCGTTGCTGGCTCTCATCAACGATATCCTTGATTTTTCCAAGATCGAAGCGGGCAAGATCGATATTGAAGAAATCGATTTTTCTCCGGTGACGGTGGTGGAGGGGTCGGCGGAGTTGATGGCCGGGCAGACGGCACAAAAAGGATTGGTCCTGGAGACCTTCATTTCGCCCAAGATTCCGCAAACGTTGCGTGGGGATCCTGGGCGGCTGCGGCAAATGCTGCTCAATCTGATTTCCAACGCCATCAAGTTTACCGAAAAGGGGGCTGTGACCGTCCGGGCCCGCATGGAGACCGACTCCCCGGATCGGGCGGTGGTCCGATTTCTGGTCGAGGATACCGGCATCGGACTGTCCAAACAGGGACGGGACCGGTTGTTCGAACCTTTCATTCAGGCGGATGGCGATACGACGCGCAAATATGGTGGCACCGGTTTGGGGTTGGCGATCAGCAAACGTCTGACCGAACTGATGTCGGGAACCATCGGAGTGGACAGCGAAGAGGGCAAGGGGTCCACGTTCTGGATTCGCATCCCCTTCAAGTTGTCCGATCCTGAAGCCATGGGCAAGGCGGGGCAGCTGAATCTGGCGCCGCTGCGGGGCTCACGAGCGGTAATCATCAGCGACATGGCCACCGACCAGGAATTTTTGAAGGAGTATTTTTCTTCGTGGGGGATTCGCGTTACCATGCGTCGGACCTGGGAGGAGGGGTTGCCGGCCATCCGTCAGGAAATGCTTCAGGAAACGCCATTGGATTTCATTGTCGTCTCCTCCAGGTTGAACGACATTGATCCCCGTTCCATTCCGCATCTATTGGCCGAGGAACATTTTTCGGTCGTGCCGCACCTGATCGGGCTGTTGCATGGCAACGATCGGGAGCTCAAGGTGGCCCTTCTGGATGCCGGCTACGAATCGGTCATGACCAAACCGATTCGCAAGTCGGACTGGGTGGATGAACTGGTGGAACTGCGTAATCCTTCGGCGGCCAAAACTCGGGTTATTGCGGTCGCCGATAGCGAACCGGCTGAAAAACCTCCCGAGGAACCCGACCCGCAGGAAGAAATTGAATCGGGAAAGCTTATTTTGTTGGCCGAGGACAATCTCGTCAATCAAAAGGTGACTCTGTTGCAATTAAAAAAATTGGGTTATTCAGCCCATGCCGTCGCCAATGGCAAGGAAGCGGTTGAGGCGGTCGGGCGTGTTCCCTATGCTTTGATCCTGATGGATTGTCAAATGCCGGTCATGGATGGGTTTGAGGCCACCCATGCCATTCGCCGTTTGGACCGTTCCAATTCGGGCCATATTCCCGTCATCGCCATGACGGCCAATGCCATGAAAGGTGATCGGGAACGTTGTTTGAATGCGGGGATGGACGATTACATGAGCAAACCGGTATCTCCGAGCACCCTGAGGGAAAAGCTCAGATTTTGGATTCCCAAGGGGCCTCAGGAGGCGCCGCCCATTGATCTGAACCACCTGCGGCAAATGGTGGGCCCGAATGACGACATGATCCGCGAGCTGCTGGCCGATTTTCTGGTCTCTTCGAATACCCTGTTCATGCGTTTGCGTGAAGCATCGCGTTCCAAAAGCGTAGCCTCCCTGACCGAGGCGGCTGATGAATTGCGCGAGGCCAGCTCCAATATGGGAGCCAATGCCCTGGCACAATTATCGCGTATTGCCGAAAATGCGGCTCAGGTTCCCGACTGGGCCAGGGTGATGGAGACCGTCAATCGCATGGAACGTTCGTTTCGCAAGGTGGAGACCTTTATCAAAAATTTTTAAGGTCATTCTTTTGCGGGATAGTGGGGATCACACCCTTGGGCTCGACGGTGGGTTGTCCTTCGGTTCTCCAGTAGGAAGAAAAACGTCAGAAAATCGGCCCATGATGACAAGGAATATTCGACCATGACCGTTTTGGACAATCTGTTGGCGACCGTCGAAGGAGATTGGCAGCTCCTTGAGGAAGTCATGGACATTTATTTTACCGATGCCCCGACGCAACTGTCACGCATTCAACGGGCCATCGACAGCAACGACCCCTTGGAAGTCCGGGAGGCAGCCCACAGTCTCAAGGGGGCCACCGGGGCCTTTGGCAAGGATAATGCCGTCTTTCGTCTCGCCTTCAACCTGGAACAGATTGGCCAATCGGGGCAGTTGGCCCAGGCCAGGGAACGTTTTCAGGAGCTGGAAGCGGCCATCGTAATCATGGAACGGACCCTGAAAGAAGGTGTGGCGCAACACAAAGGGGATAGGCGGTGACATTGATTCAGCCATTCCGCGGCTTGCGTCCCCCGCCCCATCTGGCACGGGAAATATCGGCCCCACCGTATGATGTCATCAGCCGTCAGGAGGCTAAGGAATTGGCCTTGGGCCATCCCTGTTCGTTTTTGCACGTTTCCAGGGCGGAAATCAATCTCCCTGACCAAGTCACACCCCATGATCCTCTGGTCTATGCCACCGCGCAACAACGTTTGCAGCGGATGATAACCTCGGGACAATTGTTGCTGGAGGCGAGTCCATGTCTGTATTTTTACCGTTTGACCATGGCGGGGCGGCAACAATTGGGATTGGTGGCAGCGGCCTCCGTGGCTGCCTACCAATCGGGCCGGATCAAAAAGCACGAGTTTACCCGTCCTGACAAGGAAGAAGATCGAACCCGTCTGGCAGAATCGTTGCAGGCCCATTCCGGACCTGTTTTTTTGATCCACCGTCCCAGTTCCAGAATCCAGGCCGCCATGACCTCCGCGTTGGCTGTGTCGGAGTGTCTGTATGACTTTACCGGCGATGACGGAATCGGGCATACGTTTTGGCGTTTGGCCGATCGGCAGGCCATGGCCGAGCTGGTGGAGGCGTTCGAGGCTTTGCCGGGGGTCTATATTGCCGATGGCCATCACCGTTCCGCAGCAGCGGTCAGGGTGTGTGAAAAGCAATGGTCCAGTCCCCACCCTCCCTCGGTCGATGCACCGGTCAATCGATTTCTCAGCGTTCTATTTCCTGCCGATCAGGTCAAAATATTGGACTACAACCGCATCGTGCGCGACCTTCACGGCTACTCAACCGATGATTTTCTGGAGGCCATCCGTAGCGCTTTCACCATTCAGGCGGTTTCTCACCCGGTCAAACCGGAGGCCAGGCATCATTTTGGTTTGTATCTCAGGGAAAGAGGGTGGTTTACTCTGGCGTTGCGTCCAGCCCTGCACCCCAATGCGGAGATCTTGCCCCAGGAACGTTTGGACGTATCGTTATTAAGTCGTCATTTGTTGGAACCGATCCTGGGTATTCACGATCCTCGCCGCGATTCACGTATTGATTTTGTCGGGGGTATCCGGGGCATGGAAGGCTTGGTGACCCAGGTGCATGCCAACGGCATGGCTGCGGGATTTTCGCTTTTTCCTCCGGATCTTGAGGATCTCATGCAGGTGGCTGATGCCGGAGAGGTCATGCCACCCAAATCGACCTGGTTTGAGCCAAAGTTGCGTGATGGTTTGATTGTCCAACCTTTCTGACGGAAAAACTAGTTTCTTGACTTGGTCAGGTGACGACCAGTTGATGGGATAAGGGTATGGTCCGCACCGAAACGGCCAAGTCGTCAATGGTCTACCGCGATCAAAACCAGCGCCTCCAGCCCGGGGGGCTGGGAGGCAAGTCGAGGCAGCGTTTTATTATCGAAGGATTGTTGCTCCTGGTCATCCTTGTCCTCGGTGGTTGGATGCGTTTGACAGCCATCGACGAAACCCGGGTCCCCAGACCTCTGGGGCCCGATGCCTGGCAGTATTTCAACTATGCCTACAACCTGCTGCATCATGGTACTTTTTCCAAAGATCCCAGCGTACGAACCGGGGCATCTCCCATCCCCGACGCCTTCCGTACCCCGGGCTACCCCCTCTTTTTGGTACCTTTTTTGAGCCAGGTCACCGATCCCTCCTGGATCACCCGGGTGGAAGTGGTTCAAGCATGGCTTGGTACGGTCTCTCTGGGATTGGTTTTCATTCTGGCGCGCACCTTTCTTCCCTGGGTGCTGGCAGGGGTGGCGACGCTTTTGAGCGCCATCACACCCCACTTGATTACCATGAATCATTATATTCTCAGCGAATCCCTGTTTGCTTTCCTTCTGCTTGTGACGTTGACCTTCATGGTGCTATCGGCGACCCGCTGGTGGGGATGGCTGGGGGTAGGGATGCTGCTGTGTGCCACTGGAATGGTCCGGCCAGTGGCATTTTATTGGTTGCTTCCGACGGCGCTGCTGCTGTGGTTCCGTCGCTCCTTGCCAGGGAGGAAACGGGCCACTTTGGCCTTGATCATCGGTTTTTTTGTCGTCATGATCCCCTGGATGGTACGTAATAAAATCACCCTCGGAGTCTGGAGTGATGATACTTTCGTCAATCAGGCCATCGCCTTTGGCATTTATCCTGATTTTACCTATAACCAGGATCCCAATACTTTCGCCTATCCCTACCGTTTCGACCCTCGGGTGGAGGAGATCATCGCCAGTCGGGCAGCGGTAATGCGAGAATTATGGGATAAGTTGACCCATGATACCGTCCGCTATTTGCAATGGTACTTCGTCTCCAAGCCGATCTGGTTCTGGTCATGGGGTATCATCCAGGGGCAGGGAGATGCCTTCATCTACCAAGTGACCGAGTCGCCCTATTATGACCGACCATGGTTTCGTGGCACGCATCATTTCATGTTGGCCATCCATGGGATGATGGTGGTTCTGGCCGGTTTGGGATCCATCATGATCTGGTTGCCATCCAGGTGGCGGCCGGACATGGATGAACATGCCCTCTTTATGGCCCGGATGTTGAGCCTGTTGTTGTTTTTCATGACCGCAGCCCACATGGCGGTTCCCCCTTATCCGCGATACAACATACCTTTGCGTCCGGAACTCTATTGCATGTCATTATTTTTCTTGTGGACTTTTCATAGACAGACGGCGAGATGGTTGCAACCCTGTCACGGTGTAACTATTCAGATCCCCCCGGTTCGGAGTGATTGAAGAAAAAAAGGGGTCTGGGGGATTGCCCCATAAGCGTTAATTTACATTAAACTGTTTATTTCCACTTTGTTACTTTCAT
>JADFZF010000079.1 GCA_015232645.1 Magnetococcales bacterium
TGCAATTTCCTAACCGGACATCACTGGGACTCACCACACATTCAATCCTTGGTGGGGTTGCGCCAAGGTATCGGATGGTTGCAATAATTGCTACGCGGAATCATGGGCCGCCAGAGTGGGAATGAAGTGTTGGGGTAAGAACAATGACCGACGTTTCTTTGGAGATTCCCATTGGGCCGAGCCGATGCGATGGAACCGAAAGGCTGAGAGCCAGCGTCAGAGACAGAAGGTGTTTTGTTCGTCCATGGCGGACGTGTTTGAAGCGCGACAGGACTTGGATTCGTGGCGCGAGCGGTTATGGCGTCTGATTGACGCAACACCATGGCTGGATTGGTTGTTGGTCACCAAGCGGCACGATCACGTCTTGGAAATGGTGCCGTGGAAATCCGATTGGCCGGATAACATCTGGCTTGGGATGACCGCCGAGGATCAAAAATGGGCAGCTCGCCGACTCCCTGTTTTGCTTGAAATACCAGCCAAAATGCGTTTCGTTTCATGTGAACCCTTGGTTGGCCCGATAGACATTAGTCCCTGGGTAGGCCCGGGCGGAGTAGACTGGATTATCGTTGGTGGCGAAAGTGGGGCGCGTGCGCGGCGCATGCAACCGGAATGGGTGGAGCAGATCCAAAAGCAGTGCAGCAAAGCAGGGACGGCGTTTTTTTTCAAGCAATGGGGCATCTTCGGAGCGGACGGCTCACGCCGACCCAAGAAGAAAAACGGAAACCTGTTTCTGGGGCAGCAATGGCAGGAATTCCCCTTGATGCGTGGGTGTTCCACAACATCCTGTCACAGGATCTAAGGTCGCATTATGCCTGCAAAAGGAGGATATACATGGGATTTTGATGATCCACCGGTGATTGAAGCTCATTCTTTGGTTAAACATGGGCTATTACGGGATTATCTGATTGGATATTTTCAAGCTATTACGATACAACCGCATATTGATTCTGTTCGTATCGTCCTGGTGGATGCCTTTGCTGGTGGAGGAGTATACAAAAGGTGGGACGATAAAGGGAGGCACGAGGGCTCTCCGTTGATCATGATGAGGGCGGTCCATCATGCGGAGGAGGAGATCAATAAATCAAGAACAAAACCCCTTGTGATCAAACCGAAATTTTTCTTCATCGAAGAGTCAGAGTCTGGGTTTCATTGTCTATCTCGCATGTTGCGCGAAAGTGACGCGCCCTACCGGGACTGTGTGGAACTGCGCCAAAGTGATTTTCAGCAGGCATACATGGGTCTGATCTCGGAGATTGCGCAACTCAAGATATCAAAGGTGTTATTCGTACTGGACCAGTACGGTTATACCACTGTCCCAATAGCGGCAATTCGTACCATTTTTTCTGCATTCCCATCGCCCGAAGTGATTCTGACGTTCGCTGTGGATTCTTTGATCGATTATCTGAGTCCAGACAATCAGAAAACGGTTGAAAAATTAGGGCTGAACAAATATCTCCCATCTGGAAACGAGTTGCGCATATTAAAATCAGAAAGAGACTGGCGGCGAACAATTCAGGCAAAGGTGATACAGGGGATTTTCCTGGAGTCAGGCGCTGTTTTTCACACCCCTTTTCTGATTGGCTCTTCTGCATCATCCCGCGCCTATTGGCTTGGTCATTTCTCCAAACATGTCCGAGCAAGAGACGTAATGATGCAACATCACTGGAAAAATTCCGGTCGCTTTTCTCATTATGGCAGATCTGGATTGCATATGTTCTCCTACGACCCCAAAAGGGACGATTCCCTCACGGGACAATTGGCTTTCCAGTTTGACGACGATGCCCAGAGTGCTAGTCATGCCCAGCTTGTCGATGATTTGCCCAGACATATTTACGATGTTGAAGGTCGGGAAGGAATAACCTTCGGCGAATTTCTGGTCAAAAAATACAACGATACGCCGGCTACCGTTTCCATGCTCCGAAATGCGTTTGAACCGGCTCTGCGGGACCGGGAAATCCTGATTATCGGCAAGAATGGTGAGATGCGGCGCAAAGCCAGTGCCATGAAAGATGACGACAGGATCCTTCCTAATCCTCAGTTACGCTTCAAATTCTAGCAAACCATTTGACAGAGAAAAGTTTCGACCAAAGCCGCTCGACCGATGCGGTGATGTGTTACATCCTTCCCCTTAAGTCGAATACTTTCCGCTTCCTGTCCTGAACTCCTTCCACTGCCCGCCAAGCCTGTTTCCGCAGCATGCTGTGGGCATTATGACGACCACTCACCCCATCGCCTTGTGCGTTACCGATCTATCCGCCAACTCCGGGACCTTGATCCGTCTGTTTCCGACGGGATCGTTTGTCGCTGTGGATGGCAGACCGGGCACGGTGAGCAAAAACAAGCTGGACCATTGGGTTATGGATGATGCCGCAGCTCAAAGGGTCATTGCGAAGTTTCAGGCGCAAGCAAGAAAACTGGTGATCGACTATGAACACCAGACGGTAAATACCGTAAAAAACGGCCAACCAGCCCCGGCAGCCGGATGGATCACCGATCTTGAGTGGCAACCGGAGAGCGGGTTACTGGCTCGGGTTGCGTGGACCGAGCAAGCCAAATCCATGATCCAGGCGGGTCAATACCAATACATTTCCCCGGTGTTTCAGTACGACCAGAAGACCGGGCGCGTGTTGCAGCTATGGCATGCGGGCCTGACCAACAACCCGGCGTTGTCGGGATTGGGAGAGGTCAGCGCACGCATGGAAACAACCATCGACGATGAGGAAAAATCCGTGTCCTTAACCAACATTGCCAAGGCTTTGGGTCTACCGCCCGAAGCGGACGAAAAAGGTATCCTGGATGCCATCCAGGCCAGGACAGATCAAGCCAAAGCCACCGCCGAGGTGCAGGTTGTGGCAGAAGTGCCAGCGCAGCCCCCATCCGCCCCCATGGAGGTGCTTCACGCCATGCAGGCGGAGATTGCCGCCCTGAAAACCCAGACCATCCAAAGTGAGGTGGAAGGGTTGGTTGCCAAGGGATTGCAGGATGGCCGCATCCCGACCTCCTTGGAGCCTTGGGCCAGGGATCTTGGCGGACGGGATATGGCGGCGTTGAAAATGTTTTTGGAGAAGGCCCAGCCCATCGCTGCTTTGACCGGACAGCAAACCGGGGGCAAAGAGCCTGCCGGAACGTCTGGAACGCCAGCCTTGAGTACCGATGAACTGGCAGTCTGTACAGCCACGGGCGTTGATCCCAAGGAATTTGTCGCCGCCAAGGCGATGCATCAGACAGGAGGTGTGTCATGGCTTTGAGTGGTGATCGCAACACCAAATCTCGCGCGGGGGATTTGTTCAACTATCCCGTTTTGACCGGGGTGACCATCTACGCTGGCGCGTTGGTGGTTTTGGATGCCGACGGTTACGCCAAGCCTGGGTTGACGGCCACCGGATTGATTACGGTAGGCCGGGCCGAAGGGCGGGTGGTCAACACGGGTGCCTCAGGATCGGTCACTGTCCAGGTGCAACGGGGTGTTTATCTTTACGAAAACTCTGCCGCCGCCGACGAGATCACCCGTTCTGAAGTGGGTGACACCTGCTACATCGTCAACGATGAGACGGTGGCCAAGACCGATGCCGTTGGCACCCGATCCGCCGCTGGCAAGGTAATGGCGGTGGACGGTGACGGCGTTTGGGTCAAGCTGGGCATTTTTTAATCCAAAGAAAGATCGAAAGAGGATAACAAATCCATGATTGTCAATACTGCATCGCTGGTTACGCTGACCACCGCTTTCAGCGCCATGTTCAACAAGGGACTGCGCGACGCCAAACCGCAATGGCAAAGCATCGCCACCATGGTCCAGTCCAGCTCCGCCTCCCAGGAATATGGGATACTGGGTCATTTTGCGCAGATCGAGGAGTGGATCGACGAGCGGCACACCGTGGCCATGAAACAGCATGGCTACACCATCAGAAACAAAATGTTCGCCGGTACCGTCGAGGTCAGAAGGACCGACATCGAGGATGATCAATACGGCATCTATAGCCCCCTCATGGAAGAGTTGGGGCGGGCGTCCGCCATCCATCCCGACAAACTGGTGTTTGGTCTTTTGAAGGACGGCACCAGCGGCAAATGTTATGACGGCCTGCCGTTTTTTTCCGCCAGCCACCCCACCGGCAAGACGACTGCCAGCAATCTGACCACCGGGGCAAAGCCCATGTGGTTTTTGATGGATACCTCCCGGGCGCTCAAGCCGATGATTTACCAGCGCCGCAAGGATTATCAACTGGTGGTCAAAAACCAGGAGACCGATGACAGCGTGTTTGACCGTGGTGTTTACAAGTATGGCGTCGATGGCCGGTGTAACGTTGGCTACGGTTTTTGGCAGATGGCGCACGCCTGCTCCGATACCCTGGACAAGGATGCCGTCAACGAGATTCGCACTGCCATGCAATCGCTCAAGAATGACACCGGTGATCCGCTCTACATTCAGCCCGACACGATTGTTGTGGGGCCCTCCAACCAGGCGGCGGCTGAAGAACTTTTCCTGGCCAACTACAACGCCGCAGGGGCTACCAACATTCTGTACAAGGCGATGACCATCCTTGTTTCCCCCATGTTGGAGTGATGGCCATGAGATACGTCTCCGTTGCTGATTTTTGTCGCTGGTTTGGTTTTGAGGAGATGGCCCAGTTGACAAGGCCGGATGATAAGGATGCGGTCTCCCCGGATTTACTTCGGGAGATTGTATCTGGGGAATGGGATGCCAACTGGACTGATGAGCAGTTAGACGTTGCTTTCCAGGCGGCACAACGCATCGATGCCGTCCTGGAGGATGCTTCCCGTCTTGCCGATGGCTATCTGGCGGTGCGTTATACGTTGCCGTTGGCTGCGGATGTGATTGCCGCATCGGCCTTGCCCAGGATGGTGGGGGATCTTGCCCACTACCAGTTGTACGACGATCAGGAGGTTGCACACATCACCAACAAAATGAAGCTGGCAGTCGATTGGTTGGAAGGGGTCTCGCGTGGCCTGGTACGGTTGGGAGCGGACGCGCCCGTACAAACGACCATAGGTACGCCCGTGATCGATTCAACGCCACGGGTCTTTGGCCGGTGAGTACCATTCGGCAAACCATCGAGGATCGGATTCGCGAGACGGTTCCCGATCTCAGGCAGGTGGAAGGGGCGGCTGGGTTGGAGTCCATTCGCAATGGCAAAGTGTCACCACCAGCCGCATTTGTGGTAGAGGCCGCCAACAGCGTCGCCCAAGGCATCGAAGGGTATCAGAGTGTGGTTGAAAGCTTTGCGGTGGTTTTGGTGATACACAACCGCCGCGATCCGCAAGGTGGTGATGCCTCGGACAACTGTCGCCTGCTTCGCGATCAAGTGGCCCAGGCGCTCATCGGCTGGCAACCATCCATGACCTACGATCCTGTCGCCTACGTCCGGGGAAGTTTGGTGAGCCTGAGTGGCGCCACCCTTTCCTGGCAGGAAATCTATCAAACCATCGGCGTCAGACGCGCCGGTTAGGAGGCAATACCATGACAACGAATGTGCAAGACTGGGCTTACAAAGGTCGGGGATCGGTGATGATGGGGTTGGCGTCGGGTGGCCCTATCGTCGCTGTCGGCAACACATCGGATCTCAAGATTTCCATCGAAAATCAGACGGAAGAGCTGGAGGATTTTCAGTCGCCGTCCGGAGGGACAGCCGCCATGGCGACCTGGGTTAAAAAGGCCTCGGTCTCCATGAATATCCACAATATCTCCCCGGAAAACCTCGCCAGGGCTTATCTGGGATCGACAGAGACCGTTGCCAGCGCCTCGGTGACCAGCGAGGTGCATGTGGCCCACAAAGATGCCCACGTCATCCTGGAGCATATCAAACCGTCGGCGGTTACGGTCAAGAGCGCCGATGGTGCCACAACCTACACCGTAGATACCGACTACACGCTGACCGATACCGGTCTTTACATTCCGCCGGGCAGCGATATTACCAACGCGGCATCCATCAAGGTGGACTACAGCCACATCAAGGAAGCGGTGGTGGAGGCGCTTGTTCAGACCGCCAAAGAGTATGTCGTTGTCTTTTCCGGGGTCAACACCGCCCAGGATGGTCGGTTGCGGATCGTGAGACTGTTCAAGGTACGCTTTCACCCCGCATCGGAAACGGCGCTGCTTACCGGCAACTTTGCCGGGATCAACCTGACGGGAGTTTTGATCAAAGACACCAGCCAGCCGGATGGCAAGAGTCCGTATTTTAGAGAAATCCTCGAAGCAGCCGCCTAAGGAGACAAACCATGCAGATCTATTCCGAAACCATTGAAATTGCGGGCCATGTGATCACCGTGTCCGAGTTGACTACCGGAGGGGTGCGTGCCCTGCTGAAATCCGTAACTGCAACCATCAATGACGGCAACTTTGATGTTGTGGATTTTGAGCTGTTCCCTGGTGTTGACTTGATCTCGGTTGCCCGAATGGTTGGTAACGCCACTCTGGACGACCTGACCCCGTCGCAACTGGAAAAAGTTATCGAAAAATGCCGGTTGGTCAATCCACATTTTTTTGCCATGCGCGACCGTCTCCTCGCGGCAGGTCGCCAGATGCAGGAGAGGAGTGCCACGCCCTTGAGCGAGCGGTCTCTCTCTTGATCCAAGCGGGGCATATGCATGCCTGGGAGTATCCGTGGGAAGTTTTTCTTGCTGCTGTGGAAGCGCTGAGTGATGCCACCGACGAATAAAATAGAGATTGCTCTAAGCCTGAATTCCAAGGGGTTTCAAGGTGGCATTGCCGAGTCGCAACGCGCGCTTGCGACAGCTCAAGGGCAGATGGTTGCCAGTGTCAGGAGTACCAGCAAGGAGTTGAGCCGAATTCAGGTAGCCAAGAATGTCCTGGGGTTGGCCTCGTCGCCCAATACCGAGCGCGAAATCGACCGGGTACGGGCTGCGTATGAAAAATTGCGTGTTTCCGGGACTTTGTCATCTGCGGAGTTGGCGAAGGCTCATGTTGCGATGACGGAAAAAATCATTGCCGCGCAAAACAGCGCCAATGCCCTGGCCTCCAAATTCGCCCTGGTCCGGGAGCAGTTGGTCAAACTGGCGGTTGCTGGTGCCGGGATTGCCGTGGCTACCAAAGAAGCCATCCAGTTTGAATCGGCCATGTCGGACGTCAGAAAGGTTGTGGATTTCACGACACCACAGCAGTTCAAGGAGCTTACCGCCGACATCAAAGGCATGTCCCGGCAGATTCCGGTGACCATGGTTGACCTGGCCAAAATTGCCGAGGCAGGCGGACAGATGGGAATCGCTTCCCAGGACATCAAAGGATTCACCGATGTCACCGCCAAGATGAGTACCGCCTTCAAGATTGACGCAGAGTCGGCAGGGAAAGACATCGGCAAATTGATGAACATCTTCAGTCTGACGGTGCCCGAAACCCGCCTCCTGGGTGATGCCATCAACCACCTGGGGAACAACACCAATGCGGTGGAGCGGGACATCCTCAACGTCATGGCCCGTGTTGGTGGCATGAGTAAATTGTTCGGCTTGGCCAACACCGAGACTGCCGCATTGGCAACGGCTTTCCTTTCCCTCGGCAAACCTCCCGAGATCGCCGCCACCGCCATCAACGCGCTGTTGTTGACGTTGCAATCAGCCAATACCAAGGATGAAGCCTTCAAGGTATCGCTGCAATCCATCGGGTTTAGCGCCGAGCAACTGGCTGCTGACGTCTCCAGAAAACCGCAGAAAACGTTGATGCGGTTTTTGGAGACGTTGAAAGATTTGGACAAGCAAACCCAGGTTGAGACCGTTGCCAAGCTGTTTGGCAAAGAATACGCGGACGACATTGCCATCCTTCTGACCGGGATGAATAAATACAAAGATGCCCTGGGTCTGGTCGGCAAAGAAACCAACTACGCCGGGTCGATGGAAAAGGAATTCGCCGAACGGATCAAGACCACCGAAGCCCAGTTGCAATTGGCGAAAAATGCCCTGGTCGAAGCGGGGACCAACCTGGGGACGGCGTTTTTGCCGGTCGTTGTTGGCGCTGCCAAGGCGGTGGCCTCGTTGGCCCAGGGAATAGCCAATCTGGCTGAAGCATTCCCCACCCTGTCAGCAGCAGCGACAACGGCTGCAACGGCGTTTGCCGGCTTTGGCGCGTTGCGCATGGCGTGGGCGGTCATGCGGTCGGGTATCGTGGGACTGATTGCACCCCTTACATCTCTCAGCGCCGCAGCCCTTGCGTTCACGGTCACCCCCCTGGGAGCCGTATTGACCGCCGCCGGTGTGGCAGCCTATGCCTTTTACAAGGCTACAGAGTCAAGCATTCCGCCTTTGCTGGAAAATGCCTCAGCCTTGGCCAAAAACCGGGAGGAAACGGTGGGCAAGATCAAGAGTCTTGAAGCATTGAAGAAGACTCTCGCCGAAACGATTCCAGGCACCAAAGAACACACGGATGCCGAGGAAAAACTGGCAAACCTCCTGCCTGGGGCCAACCTTTCCCTCGATGAACAGGGAAGGATTTTGGCCAAGATGGGATCGGTGACCAAGGACAACACCAATGCGTTGCATTCTTACCTTAAAGAATTGAAACAAGACGACACCAACACCTTTGCCATGCAACTGGAGACCCAGGCCCGGGCGTTTGCTACAGCCAAAAAAGAGACGGAAGAGCATACCGCAGGCTTGAAAAAATGGTTCGCCGTCGGCATTGACGGGGCGGAAAACTTCGCGCAAGCGCTTTTGCGTCTGTCGTACAATGGTTGGTTTTACGAGAAGTACAAACAAAACGGAGCGGAATTGCGCAGGCAGACGGACGATGCCAAGAAAGGGCTGAATGCTCTCCTGGCCGAGGCGCAAAAAGCGAGCATGTCGGTAAACGACCTGGCCAAGGCCATGGATAAAGTCCGCGTTGATCCAGCGGTGAAGGATCAAGTGCTGGCCCTCTACCGCAACATGGCTCAGGAAGCAGAAAAGGCGGCATCGAAAACGGCGTCGGTGGCAGAACAGCTGAAACAATTTTCCATCGCCATGACAGGCCCGGCGGCCATGGCCAAGGCGCAAATCGTCGATGCCATCAAGGTCACGCAGGAGCAGACCGGCAAATATAACGAAACCCTCGGCAAACAACGGGAAGAGCTGAAACGGCTGACGGACGATCAGCAAAAATCGTGGAAAGCCATGGCGGACGCCGCCGCCTCGTGGTCCAAGGACGAGACGGACCGCATCGAGGCCGTTTTCGCGCGACGGCAAACCAGGCTCGACGATCAGGTGGCGGCGAAGGAAATTTCCGAAAAGGAGATGGCATCCAAGACTGTCGCTCTGGCTGTCGAAGAAAGCGATTCCAAAATCGCCGAGGCGAGACGGTATCAAAGGGAAGCGTTGGGGATCGTCGATAGCGAATACCGGACGCGGATCGGCGCCGCCCGCCGGCTGAAAGAGGACGAACGCCGCGTCGATGAGGAACGGTTACAGGATCAAAAATCGATCCTGGAAAAGACCGAAGCGGCCTACAAAGCCAGCATCGACAAACTTATTGCCGAGGAGAAACGGCACACCGAAGAGGCCAGGAAACTGGCCCAGGAACGGGCCGCCTTTGCCCAGTCGATCCAGGACAAATTGGCCAACCTGGCGGAAAAAGGGATGTCGCCAGAGGCGGCCTACAACGACAAACAAAAACGTATCCTCGAAGAACAAAAACAGGCCCAGGATGCCCTGAAAAAGGGCGATTACGACACGGCCAAATCCCATGCGGACCGGATGATCGCATTGGCCGAGCAGACCTCGGATGCAGTGGTGGATGGGGATCGGACCATCGTCACGGCACAACAGGCTGTCGCGAAGTCCATGGAGCAGATCAAGGCCGCCGCCGAGATCGCTGACAAGGCGATGAAAGGACAGGAAGAGGGCCATAAACAGGCGGCGGAAGCCTTCCGCACGCAGGCCGCAAGCATGGCGGATGCCCTGGACGACGTGCGCGCCAGGATGGCGAAACTGGACGGCGCCATCGCTGCCGATCACAAGCTCATCATCCGGACCGATACCAAGGGGATCGATAATGCGTCCCGAAAGATTGACGAGCTGACCGCCAAAATCAAAGCCCTGGAGACCATGAAAACCGACCTCCAGGCGGACGCCAAGACC
Organism: Magnetococcales bacterium; assembly: GCA_015232645.1. Taxonomy (GTDB): domain Bacteria; phylum Pseudomonadota; class Magnetococcia; order Magnetococcales; family UBA8363; genus UBA8363. The sequence goes on from JADFZF010000079.1 coordinate 10,078, forward strand.
GTGGAAGGGATCCCCGAACTCGTCAAGCAAGGCAGCCTCGACCAGGCGCGGGCCGGCCTGCAGGCCGTTGGCGACTCGTTTGCCAGGTTCAAGGAAGAGTTCAAGAATTTCGACCCCGATATCGCCAAGGGGCTCAATGTGGAGGTGGCAAAAAGCGCCATCGACGGTTTGTCCACCAAATTCAAGGAGATGCAAACCGCGTTCAGCAGCGCCCCCCCTTCGGAAATCAAAGTAACCGCCGATACCTCCCAGGCCGATTCCGCTCTGGCCAAGGTCAAGGCGGATGCCGACAGCCTGGATGGACGAGTGGTCACCTATTACGTCCAGCAGGTCACCCAGGAAGCCCACGCCACCGGCGGCATGGTCGGGCTGGGGGCAAAATCCATTGCCGATGGCGGACGCCTGTCTGGATATGGCGGTGGCGACACGGTGCCGCTCTTGGCCGAACCCGGAGAGATCGTGGTGCGCAAGGAACGGTCGGCCTTGTTTCAGCCGCTCCTGCTGGCCATCAACTCGGGGTCGGGATCCCAGATTCGTCACGCCTTGGCCGATCTGCCCAGATTCCAGACCGGAGGTATCGTTTCCAGCCCGTTCCTGCCTCCGGTCCCGCGGTTGACCCTGGGCAGCGTCCCATCCGCCGGCGCCCAGGAGACGCATGTCCTGGAGATCCGTTCCGAGAATCGCCCGCCCAGCCGCATTACCACCTTGGGCAGCCGCCAGGAGTTGCGGCGCCTTGTCGATCACCTGAAAGAGGCGGGACGGGGGGTGTTGTCATGAAAAAATTGGGAGATTTGACGCTGCCGTCATCCATGCAGTGGCTTGATCGCCATCAATGGTCTCCGGTGGCCGTCGAAACTGCCCGCACACTGGGAGGGGGGCAGGTGATCTGGTCTCTGGCGCTGTCTGGCGGGCGTCCCATCACGCTGGCGGCGGAAGCGACGGTGACATGGCTCGACCGGGAAACCGTGGAAGCCATCCTGGCCATGGCGGCCCAGGCCGGCGCCGTGTTCACACTGCGATGGGGAGATGATTCCTGTTCGGTCATGTTTGACCAAAAGGACGGTCAGGCGGCCAGCTTTCAGCCCACGCGACCCCATGGCGACCGGTTTATCGGCACGATAAAATTAATCGAGGTTTGACATGGCCATTTCAAGCAATGAACTTCTTTTTTATAAGTCTGAAGTCGTGAGTGATGGTGTCGATAACGGCGGGCGCATGTCCACAAACCTCGTCGCCGCCGGCGTCAAGAACAACGT